>CAMYNR010000209.1:1770-18736 GCA_947259715.1 uncultured Desulfuromonadales bacterium | reverse complement strand
CAGATTCCCCATTTCCAGGGCCGCATGAACCCATCCCTGGGGCTTGACTGTCGCCATCCAGGCGACAGACACCCTTGCAATGGGAAATCTGAGCCCGGTCCTTGGCCAGTGGAGCGAAGTGTATATCCAGATGGTTTAATTGCTTCAAGGGGGGGATGAGTTCTCTGGCGTACGCCTCTTGTGGTAAAGAGGATGCTGCCGGACCGCTGTGATTAATAGCGGACTGAGGAACTGAGGTTGATCTGCGGGGCGTCCTGGGGAGGTGCGGCGGTCCCCCAGGAAATCAGCAGCAACGAGGCCCAGAGAAGGCTGATAAATATGATGGCAAGTCGAAACATGGCGGGTAATTTAGCAAAGTGGATTTTTAGAAGCAATAAAAGAATTTATCTCTTGGCCAATTAAAAATAACCTCCCTTGTCAGTCGATTTCAGGCCGTGTTAAGGTGCCGCTTTCAAATTTCTTTTCTCTTGGTTTAAGTTGTTGACTTATGGTGTCTTTTTCGGTTTTCAGGTTTCTGCAGGCAGTCACTGAAGATGTTTGATCTCGCCAGCCTCAATCCACAACAACGGGATGCCGTTGCCCATACTGAGGGTCCCTTGCTACTGCTGGCCGGCGCCGGCTCGGGGAAAACCCGGGTTATCACCTGCCGGATCGTTTACCTGCTTGAGACGCGCCAGATTCCGGCCGAGAATATTCTTGCCGTGACCTTTACCAACAAGGCGGCCCGCGAAATGCGCGAGCGGGTCGTGGAGATGGTTGGTAAAAAGGCGACCAAGGGCATGACCATCGCCACCTTCCACTCTCTCTGTGTGCGGATTCTCAAAAGTCACATCGAGCGGCTCGGTTACAAAAAAAACTTCTCCATCTACTCCGCTGCTGATCAGCAGCAGTTGGTGCGACGGCTGCTGCGCGACGAGATCGCCGATGCCACCGGCAAGGATGCCGAACGGATCCTCTGGCAGATTTCCGATGCCAAAAACCGTTTGGTGACGCCAAGCCAGTTCCGCTCGCACAGCAGTGACCCGACCTCCTGCATGACAGGCCTGATCTATCCGCGCTATCAGAAAGAGCTTAAGGCCTACAACGCCGTTGATTTCGATGACCTGCTGGTGTTGTGTGTCCAGCTGCTGGAGCAGCACCCTGATCTTCTGGAACATTACCAGCAGCTTTTCCGCTACCAGATGGTCGATGAGTATCAGGATACCAACCCGGTCCAGTATCGTCTTCTGAAGCTGCTGGCGGGGGGGCACGGCAATCTCTGCGTGGTCGGCGATGACGACCAGTCGATCTATGGTTTTCGTGGTGCCGATGTCGAAACGATCCTTAATTTCGAGCGGGATTTTTCCGGCACGCGACTGATCAAACTGGAGCAGAACTACCGCTCAACCGGCAATATTCTGCAGGCCGCCAATGCGGTGATCAAGCACAACCGCAAGCGCAAAGAGAAAGCACTCTGGACAGCCGACGGGGGCGGTGCGCCGATCGATTATTTGATCTGCGACGATGACGAGCATGAGGCCTGCCAGGTGATCGAGCGGTTGCATGTTGAGCGGGCCCGGCATCAGCTGAAATACTCCGACTTTGCCATCCTTTACCGGACCAACAGCCAGTCGCGGGCCTTTGAGGAGCAGCTGCGTTATGCCGACATCCCCTATGTGCTGATCGGTGGGCAGCAGTTCTTTGACCGCAAGGAGGTCAAGGATGTGATCGCTTACCTGAAGGTGCTGGTCAATCCCTTCGACGAGGTCAATCTGCTGCGGATCCTCAATTATCCGCGCCGCAATATCGGCGCCAGCAGTGCCGATAAGCTGATCCGCCATTCCGCCGAGGCGGAGGAACCGCTCTGGCTGGTGCTTAAGGATTCTCAGCAGGTGGCGGAGCTGACGACCCGCACCCACGAGGCGATCGGCGCCTTTGTCGAGCTGCTGGAGCGTTACCGGAAAAAGTTTCAACAGCCGTTGCGCTTGAGTGAGACCCTGCAGGAGCTGCTGAGCGAGCTGAAGCTGGCTGAAGAGATCTATCGTCAGGAGAACGATCCGCAGCGGGCGCGGCGCCGGGTGGAGAATCAGGAAGAGGTCCTCAACGCCATGGCCTCCTACCTGGAGCGTGATCCGGAACCGTCATTGGCCGGATTTCTCGATAAGGTTTCGCTGCTCGACGATGAGGGGCCGCAGCGCAACGACAAAGAAAAAAAACTCGCCCAGAACGCTGTCACCATGATGAGCCTGCATTCGAGCAAGGGGTTGGAATTTCCGGTGGTCTTTCTGGTCGGCATGGAAGAGGGGTTTCTGCCGCATAAAAAATCGATCTACGAAACCTTCGATATTGATGAGGAGCGCCGGCTCTGTTACGTCGGTATCACCCGGGCTGAACGGCAGCTGGTGCTGCTGGGCGCTCAGCGGCGGCGCAAGTACGGAAAACTCGAGCAGCGTGACCCCAGCCGCTTTCTGGTCGAAATCCCTGAGGATGTCCTGCGCCGCAGTTCCGCGGGCCAGCCCTCCGCCAGTACCCCGGAGCAGGAGCAGCAGAGCGCCAGTAATTTTTTCAGCGGCATCAGTCAGCTGCTGGGAGATGACTGAAACGGCGGCAATAAATCAAATTAATTCCTCCGAAGGCTGAAAAATATCGGCAAGCTGGCATAATTGTTCAAGATTCCATCCAGGGGAGGTTGTCATGCGTGTCGGTGTGCCAAAAGAGGTCAAGTCTCACGAATATCGCGTTGGAATGACTCCCGCCGGAGTCCGGCAACTGGTTGAAGCCGGCCATCAGGTGCTGGTGGAGAAGGGGGCCGGGCTCGGCAGCGGTCTGGTTGATCAGCAGTACCAGAAAGCGGGCGCCGAGCTGGTGGCCAGGGCAGCCGAGGTGTATGGGCAAGCTGAGCTGATTGTCAAAGTGAAGGAGCCGCTGGCGGAAGAATTTGCGCTGCTGCAACCTGAACAGCTGCTTTTTACCTACCTGCATCTGGCGGCGGCTGCAGATTTAACCAAGCTGCTGCTGGAGAAAAAAATCACCGGCATCGCCTATGAAACGATTGAGCGGGACAATGGCCTCTTGCCGCTGCTGCAGCCGATGAGCGAAATCGCCGGGCGGATGGCGGTTCAGGTCGGGGCGCGCTACCTGGAAAAAGAGCATGGCGGCCGGGGCGTGCTGCTCTCCGGAGCACCGGGGGTGCGGCAGGGGCGGGTCGCGATTCTCGGCGCCGGGACAGTGGGCTCTAATGCCCTGCGAATTGCCGTCGGTATGGGGGCGGAGGTGACGGTGCTTGACATCGATCCGCTGCGCCTGGCTCAGCTTGATGAACAGTATGGCAACCGCATCCATACCCTGATGTCGAACGCCTACAACATCGAGGCAGTGGTGCAGCGCTGCGATCTGTTGATCGGTGCGGTGCTGCTGCCCGGTGGCAAGGCGCCGCTGCTGGTCAGTCGCGAGCTGGTCGGGAAGATGAACGAGGGGGCGGTGATTGTCGATGTCGCCATCGATCAGGGCGGCTGCGTTGAGACCATCCATGTTACCACCCATGACCATCCGGTCTACGCGGTCGACGGGGTGATTCATTACGGCGTGGCGAATATGCCGGGGGCGGTCAGTCGAACCAGCACCTTTGCCCTGACCAACAGTACCTTGCCCTATGTGGAAAAGCTGGCTTCGGCCGGCTTCAAGGCGGCGATGGCGGCCGACCCGGTCTTTGCCCGGGGGCTCAACACCTGGGATGGACGGCTCTGTAATCAGCCGGTGGCCGAAGCCTTGGGGCTGGTTTATCGCCCCTATTCGCCGGAATGACCCTCCCGAATGTGACTGCCGGTGAAGCCGGATTTGCCGATTGTCTCGGTGTCTTCAATCTACAGAAGGCGGGTTTTTAATTCCTTCTCCCTGAGGGAGAAGGTGGCCGAAGGCCGGATGAGGGGGGTAGGTGGGAATTTCCCCGACGATCCCCCTAACCCTCTCCCCCAGGGAGAGGGGACCGATTTTTGGGCAGTTGGAAGGTCAAAACTTATCAGGGATCTATCGAAGGATTACTTCTGTAGATACTCCGCCGCCGCATCGATCAGGTAGCGGGCAATACTGCGTCTGGGGGGCAAGGTCGGCAGCTGGTTGAGTTTGTACCAGCCGGCAGCTTCCAATTCATCCTCCTGCAACTTGATCTCACCGCTGACATAATCGCTGACAAACCCGGTCATCAGCTGGCTGGGAAAAGGCCAGCACTGGCTGCCGAGATAGCGGGTGTTGGCGACAATAATTCCGGTTTCCTCCAGAATCTCGCGGGCCATCGCCTCTTCCAGGCACTCACCAAATTCAACAAAACCGGCCACCAGCCCGAAGCGGCCGTCGGCCCATTCCGGTTTGCGCACCAGCAGAATTTCATCCCCTTTCACCACCAGCCCGATGACACAGGGATGGATGCGTGGATGATGATGGTTGTTACAGTGGGTACACTTCTTTCCCCATTCCCCGGTCAACCGTTGTAGCGCTCCGCCGCAATGGCCGCAGTGCCCGCTGGTCAGTTCCCAGTGCAGAATCATCCGGGCGATGCCCGCCAGCGAGAGGATCGGCAGCGGCAGTTGCGGATCGGCCGCCATAATCGATTCGCTGTCGAGATCGTTCGGCGCAGAATCATCTCTGGCAAGGCTCAGCAGTCGGCAGGGCTGTCCCTGCCACTGGCCGATGTAGAGCGGCGGAACCGTGCTGGATGAGAGCGGAGCGAGGCCGCGAGGAAGTGCGATCCCCTGTTCGGTCTGGTCGAAGAAGACCCGATTGCCCTGCAGCAGCAACCAGCTGCCCGGTCCACCGGGATCGCGGTCCGGCGCGGCAAGTTGAAAATTTTCTTGCAGGCTGGCGGTATTGAACGGCAGCTCGATGGTTGAGGCGTAGCCGGGAGGCAAACCGATCTTCATGATCGCTGCATTTTCCGCAAGGCATAGCGCAACAGACAGATCTGGGTTTTGGCATCCCGGATCTGGCCGTTTTCGATCATCGCCAGGGCGTCATTCAGGCTGAGAATCTGTGGCTCGATGAATTCGTCCGGCTCATGGGCGATTTCAGCGGGGCTTAATTCGCTGGCCAGAAACAGATGGATCCGTTCGGTGCAGAATCCTGGGGTGCTGTAAACCCAGTCGAGGGGCTCGATCTTATTTGCAGCGTAGCCGATTTCTTCAATCAACTCGCGACCGATACAGGCGGCACCGTCTTCGCCCGGCTCCAGCCGTCCGGCCGGAACTTCGTAAATGAAATCGTTGGCCGCTGGTCGAAACTGACGAATCAGAATCAGGCGGCCGTCACTCAGGACCGGCAGAGCCGCCGCCCCGCCGGGATGGCGGACAATTTCAAAGCGCGCTTCACGCTGGTCCGGCATCAGGTGGGTCTCTCTGGCCAGGTCGAGGATGCGCCCCTGATAAATGACCTCTTCTTTACGTTTCGTCACCCCAAATTTCCTTTCATTTTTATGCTGCCGTCAAAGTGTAGTTGAATAAAGCGCATCAGGCAATGGCAGAGAATTGCACGTCGTTTTTATAAAAATGGCATTGCTGCAGCGACGCATCACGCAGATAAAGTATAAATTGAGAAAAATTTGTTTTCATCCATGAGATTTGTGTTATAGTTTTTCTGCCGTGCTTTTAAATGAAATATTTGCTCGTTCTTACATCCCGAAACAGGTTACTAATAAAATGATGAGCAAGGAGATGCCGAAGCGGATTCTGTATGTCGATGATGAGAAGAGCCTCGCTCTGCTGGGCCAGGAGTTTCTTGGCGATCTTGGCTATCAGGTCGACTGTGCTTTCAGCGGAAAGGAGGCGCTGGAGATTTTTTCCCGGCACCCGGGCGGTTATGATCTGCTGATTACCGACGAATCGATGCTGAATATCAGCGGCATCAGGCTGGCCCAGGAACTTTATCGTACGGCACCTGAGATGCCGGTCATTCTCTGTTCCGGACATATGCTGACGATGCATGAGGCAGGCCTGGATAAAACCAATGTCAAAGCGGTGCTGATGAAAACCGAGGTTTGCCTCAAGCTGCCAGGGCTGATCGAAGGTTTGTTCGCCGCAGACTAGTTTCTGCTGCCGAAAAACTAGTGAGCATCCGGAACGTCCGGATGGCAACAAAGTGCGTTTCTGATTTGGAAACTAGCAATTTTTTGCCAGATCAAGGAAATCAAGCATTTGCGCGGAGGCGTAGTGCTTTACGCCGCACAAGCGAACGCGCTGATTGACGCCGAGCTGGTGAAAAAGGGCAGTTTCCGGACAGAAACTAACTAACAACAAAAGGCCGCTCCCGTTAAAGATGGGAGGCGGCTTTTTTTGTGCCTGCAAAATTGTTCACCTGGTTATCACCCCCCAAAATATGTGTAGCTTTGCAGCCTTGCGTTAAACTCGGCAAGAATTTTTTGCCGCTCGGCCAGGTCGATCCGCCCGTCGCGGACCGCCTTTTCAGCCTTGTCGCGAAACCCGGCGGCAAGGGCCTGGGGATCGTATTCGACCATGCTCAGTACTTCGCCAACGCTGTCGCCGCTGAGCTCCTTTAAGACATCGAAGCTGCCATTTTCGTTAATCCGCACGCTGACCACATGGGTGTCACCAAACAGGTTGTGCAGATCCCCCAGGGTTTCCTGGTAGGCGTCACCAAACAGGTTGTGCAGATCCCCCAGGGTTTCCTGGTAGGCCCCCATCAGGAAGACGCCGAGGATATATTCTTCACCCGCCTGCAAGGGATGAAGTGGCAGGCTGTTGCGCTCACCTCCGGCGAGAATAAAACGGTCGAGCTTGCCGTCACAATCGCAGGTCAGATCAGCGATAATCCCCTCCCGTTGCGGATTTTCCTGTAGCCGCTGGATCGGCATGACCGGAAAAACCTGGCCGATGGCCCAGGTGTCGGGGAGAGATTGAAAAACGCTGAAATTGCCATAGTAGATATCCGCCAGGTTCTGGCGCAGTTCCTTCAATTCGCTGGGACAGGCAGATAGCTGATCGAGCCGCTGCTGTACCTGCCGGGCGATGGCGAGAAAGAGGTTTTCCGCCAGAGAGCGTTGCCTTAAGGAGACAACCCCGTCCCGAAACAGTTGGCGCAGCTGATCGCGATTCTGTAAGGCCTCATGGTAGCCGGAGACCAACTCAAAGTCGGTTGCTGAGCGATACAGCTGAAACTGACGAAGGACCAGCGGATGGCTGTCAGCCGGGCAGTCTGCCGGAAGCTGCTGCGGCTCGAAACACATGACATCAAGGATGTTAAACAGCAGGACCGAGGTGTGGGCCACTGTGGCCCGGCCCGATTCGGTGATGATGTCAGGTTCCGGCAGCTGTTCTTCCGCCAGGGTGGCCTGAATCGTCGTCACGATGCAGTTGCAGTAATCGGCCAGGCTGTAATTGCGCGAATGGCTGTGCAGGGACTGATTGCCGATGTAGTCGACCGCCAGGCCGCCGCCGAGATCAAGATAGTTTAGTGGCACCCCCTCTTTACGCAGATCGGCATAGAAGCGACTGGCTTCTTTAACGCCAGCGTGAATATCTTCGATGGCGGGGATCTGCGAGCCGAGATGGCAGTGCAATAGCTGCAGGCAGTCGAGCATCCCCTCGGCGCGCAATGCATCGACCACCTCAACGAGCTGCGCGGTGCTCAAACCGAAGCTGCTGCGATCGCCGCTGGTTTCGGTCCAGAGTCCGCCGACTTTGGCCGACACCTTGATCCGCAGGCCGATAAGGGGCTGAACGCCGATCGACCGGCTGCGCTCCAGAATCAGCGGTAGCTCGTGAGGGGTTTCGATGACGAAGAAGCAGCGGTAGCCGAGTTTGCCGGCCCAGAGACCCAGATCGATGAATTCACGATCCTTGTAGCCATTACAGATCAGCAGGCCATCTTCCGGCAGTTTCGCCAGCGCCAGCAGCAGTTCAGCTTTGCTGCCCGCCTCCAGACCGTGATTGTAGCGCGCTCCGAACTGGGTAATCTCTTCAATCACCTGGGCCTGCTGATTGACCTTGACCGGAAAAATCCCCTGGTAGCGGCCCCGATAGCCGGCCTCTCTGATGGCCGTGCGGAAGCTTTCGTTCAGCAGGGTGATACGGGCATCGAGGAGATTTTCGATCCGCAGCAGCAGGGGCAGCGCATGGCCGCGTTGTTGGGCGCCCTTAACCATCTCCGGCAGGGGGACTTCCACGCTGTGGCCGTCGAAATTAACCTTGACGGTTACTTCGCCTTCAGGCGACATCGAAAAGTTGCCGCCGCCCCATTGATGAACGCCATAGAGGGCGGCCGAGTCTTCTGTTGTCCAGGCGGTCTGGGGTGGGTTGTCTGAAGTCATCGGTTGCCGTCCCTGTGGCTATTCAGCGATGTTCTCTTTGGCAAAGGTCGGCAACATAAAGGCCCCCAGGTGCAGGTCCTCATTGTAGTACTTGGTGTAAAAGCCGCGTTCAGCAGCACGCTGGCGGTCGAAATCTTTCACCGGGTGATACTTTTTGCTGGCAAAGGCAAAGCTCCAGAAGCCGCTTGGATAGGTCGGGATAAACGCCTGGTACATTTCGACGACCGGAAATACGGCGCGCAGGTTGGCGTACATGCTTTTCTGGATATCGGCATGGTAAAAGGGGGATTCGCTCTGGGCGACCATGATCCCATCGGCCTTTAACGCGCCAAACACCAGCCGGTAAAAATCTTCTTCAAACAGGCCGACCGCAGGGCCGATCGGATCGGTTGAGTCGACCAGGATGACATCGAACTCATTCTGGTGTTCGCGGATGTAAGCCAAGCCGTCATCGACATGCAGTTTCACCCGCGGGTTGCTGCCATCGATGGCGCTGGCCATGCTCGGCAGCAGCTCGATCGACTTTTCAATCACCAGGCCGTCGATTTCGCAAAGGATCGCCTGCTCAACCTGGGGGTGCTTGACGATCTCTCGGATGCTGCCACCATCACCCCCGCCGATGACCAGCACCTTCTGCGGGTTCGGGTGGGTAAACAGGGCCGGGTGAACGATCATGTCATGGTAGACAAACTCATCCCGTTCGGTCACCATCACCAGGCCGTCAAGCAGCATCATTCGCCCGTATTCCAGGGTTTCCAGGATTTCCAGCTTTTGGAACTCGCTCTCGCCGGAGAAGAGAGTTTTGCCGACCTTCATGGTGATGCCGACGTTTTCGCTGTGTTTTTCGGTGTACCAGAGTTCCATCGTTTATTCTTCCTCTTGCGGGGCGCTGCGCTATCACCGACTGGGGTGATTCTGGCTGTCAATAAAGTAAATTCAAAGGGCGAACCTTACTATACCCGGTTAGGCGAACTGTCAAGTCCTTATCTTAGCATTTTCACGCCGGTTTAGCCTTTGGGCGGATGAATTTTTTCCACCACTATGCTAAACAGTGCAGCAGTGAAATAAAATTGAACAATTTGGGAAAGGTTTATCGTTATGACGCATGTCCAGAAAATTGGCTTTATTGGCGGGGGGAACATGGCGGAGGCTCTGATCAAGGGGCTCCTGGCGGGTGGTTATCCCGCCGAGCGGATCATGGTGTCCGAGCCGAGTGAGCCGCGCCGGGAGCACCTGGCCGAAGCCTTCGGCATCGATCTGACCACCAGCAATCTGGAACTGATGCAGCAGAGTGAAATTGTCGTGCTGGCGATCAAACCGCAGATTGTCGCCGAAGTCCTTGAAGAAGTGGCGGGGGTTTACAGTGAAGGCAAGCTGCTGGTGTCGATCCTGGCGGGAGTCTCCAGCGCCACCATTGAGCATTATTTCGATGGCGCGCCGCGGGTCGTGCGGGTGATGCCGAATACCCCGGCCCTGGTCGGTGAGGGCGCCAGCGCTATCTGCAGCGGTCATCACTCCAGCAAAGAAGACCTGGCCCTGGTCAGGCAACTGTTCGAAGCGGTCGGCAAGGTGCAGATTATCGACGAGCGGCAGATGGACGCCGCGACCGGTCTCTCCGGCTCTGGCCCCGCCTATATCTATACCGTTATTGAAGCCCTGGCCGACGGCGGCGTACGCGAGGGCCTGCGCCGCGACGTCGCCCACGCCCTGGCCGTTCAGACCGTGGTCGGCGCGGCGCTGATGGTCCGCGAAACCGGCGAGCACCCGGCGATCCTGCGCGATCGGGTCTGCTCCCCCGGTGGCACCGCTATTACCGGGGTCAGCACCCTGGAGAACAAAGGTTTGTCGCGGGAGCTTGGCGGCAGCTAAAAGCCTGTTGCTTAAAAGTATTTGTATTTTTTTGGTCGCGATCTTGTGGTTTAATGAAGGTCGCGGCCTTTTTTTTGCGGCTTGCTGTGGCAAGCCCAGGCGGGTTTTGCTCCGGGGGATTTTGATTTAAGGCTCTCACCTATGGCTGAGATGGTTCGCCAACACGACTTCCCCCAAATCTCATTTTGCTGGTTTAGGTTAGATTCTCTGGGTTGCACCAAGAGTGACATGCGAGGGACAGTTGAGCGATAACAACGGCTTTACTCTGGTAGAAGTCATGATTGTGATTACGGTGATCGGAATCATGTCGGTGATTGCCATGCTTGGGAGCGATTTTCTCACCAAGCACCGGGTCAGGTCCGCCAGTCGGGGGTTTTACGCTGACCTGCAGGCCTTGCGGCAAAATGCCATGAGCAGCGGAACCGCCAACACCAGCATCGGCCGGGGCCTCAAGTTTACCTCAGCTAACTCTTTTTCCACCTTCGAATTTCTGGACCTGAACAGCAATTACACTTACGACGGGGTCGCCGAAGAGAATAGTGTTTCAGTTAATACTTTGCCGGGCGGCATGACCGTCACCCTCGGTGCCGCCGGCGATCCAACCGCCACCCCGTTACTCTTTGACAGGAGGGGATTAGGTCGTTCCGACAATTGGAGCACGGTGGGTGGAAGAACCTATGTTTTTCGGCATCCCTTGGCGAATCCACCGGCCTGCGTAACGATCAGCCTGGTGCGGATCAGGGAAGGAACCTGGGATGGGGGAACATGTATTTTTCAGTAAGTAATCTTCGCCTTAAACAGAGTCAGGCCGGCTACACGTTGATCGAAATGATGGTCGCGGTAACCATTCTGGCGATCACCATGCTCGGCCTCGGCGGCTTGGTGACCACCTCGATCCAGAATAACCTGGAAAATGACCTGCGCAATCTCGCCCTGCGGATGACCACAGAAACCGCCGCAGCGCTCAGGACGCAGCCGTTTGATGCTATCGTCGATGGTAATCTGGAGCCCTATGACGAGAATAATGTCGCCATGGGGGACGATTTTGAGTTCTTTCCCAATCCCGTACAAAAGGTCCGCAGCGGTAACCGTACCTTCACCGTGACCTGGGATGTTGATGAGAACAGCAGCACCAGCGACCTGCTGGTTATCTCGATTCAGGTGCAATATACCCACAGAGGGCAAGACCACATTAACAATTCCACCATCTACAGGCTGCGGGACTCATGAATCTGACCGGGCGATTGAAGCAGGAAGCAGGGTTTACCCTGGTTGAGTTGATGATCTCACTGACGGTATTTGCGATCATCATGGGGGTGGCCACAGCGACCTTTCTCTCTCAGATGGAGCACAATACTCGCGAGTACAGCATCGCTGAAGCGGAGATCGAAACCAACATTGCGCTGAACAATCTGCTGAAGACCGATATCTCGCTGGCCGGTTACGGGCTGGCGAATAATTACCCGGACTATGATGCCGATGGGACCGCTGATTGGACGCCATCGGCAATCACGGCGATCGACAACCCTGGCGCTGGCGGGGATTCCCTGCTGCTGACCGGAACCGCCCTGGGGGTCAACTCGCGGGCTACCAGGAGTTGGAGCTACTACGATACAGATCAGTTCGTCACCTGGACCGACCCGCGGGAAAATATTTCGCCCCAGGATCTGATGATTCTGCTGGAGCCGAACAGCAAAACCCTGCTGGACGTCGGACCAGGCAAATGGCTATTTCGTTTTGATGGCAATAATTTGTCACCGGTCGCACTCTTTGGTGGTGATGCCTTTGGAGGGGTTCCTGACGGGACTCTGGCTTACGGGATAAATCGGGCGGATATCAAGGATGATGATGATGTCAGTGTTGCGGCCGATCTGCTTCCCTTCTACGTTGTCCGTTACTATCTGGGGGGGGATTCCCCCGGCGTCTGCGCTCCGGGAACGCAGAGTTTATTAAGGGCCGAGGCGATCAAAGCCGCTGATGCTGATGAAGCTAATGAGCCGAATGGTGGCGATCCGTTGCTGTCCTGTGTTCTCAACCTGCAGATTGGGTTCGGTTTGGACAGCAACGACGATGGCACGTTAGATCTTTGGGATAACGGTGGCGGAAATCTGGCCGGCTACTCCTTTGAAGATCAGCGTAAGCGGGTTAAGCAGGTCAGGGTCTATCTGCTGGCGCAGAACGGCCGGCGTGATGCAGATTACCAATACCCAGACGCCTCTGTTTGGGTTGGGGATGGCAGCCTTCCAATCGGCGAAAGAATTGATCTGACGGACGAACAAAGGAGATATCGGTGGCGAGTGCTAAGTGTAAACGTTTGGCCGAAAAATATTCGTTGGTAAGCAGGCCGCTGGCGAACCAACGGGGGGCGGCCATCGTTCTGGCGCTGCTGATCAGCGCGGCGGTTCTGGCGGTCTCTGCCGGAGTGCTTAACGTCTCGATCCGTTCCACTGAGATTTCCGGAACCGGAAAAAGCTATGGCACCGTTGAGGAAGCTGCCGATGGCGCGGTCAATGTTATTCAGGATGCGATCTATTACCGCATCAATGGCGGTGACATTCCTGGAATCTTGGTCGACAACCTGGATAATCAGGGCGACTGTTTCGATGAAGCGCTCATCAATTTTAACCAGGTTTGCACCCTGCAGCTTGATCTGCCGGGCACTCTGGACGCTCACTATAATGCGCATGTTACGATTGAGCACCTCTATTCACAGGTGAAGGTTGGCGGGCGGATCGAGTTTCCCCCTTCCACCGGAGGGGCGGGGAATAACCTGGCCAGTTACTACCGTATTTCGGCCGAGGCCGTCGGGCCGAAGAATTTGCGGGCGGAAAAAAACGTGCTTTATCGACTCTGGGAATAGTAGTGCCGTATATGAATGCGAATGAGGTCTAAGATGAAGACAACAAAATCAATTCTGTTCGGCTTGTTTTTTCTGCTGTTAAGTGGCGGTTCTGTGCCCCTGTTAAGTGCTGCGGAAGAGCTCCAGGGCAGCGGCGTTCTACAGGCGGTAGAAAGTGGTGAGCTGATCGTCATCGATGAAAAAGGGTTCCTGGTTGATAGCTACCTCAGGGTTTTTGATGGTGAAGACAAAGAGACCATGCTCTATCGTTTGGGGGTTCCGACCTTGGTTTCCTATTCCTACCGCTATACGACGCGGGGGGTGGTGATCAGCCGAATTCAGGAAGTGCCACAATAATGAGATATACGCTGAAGAAGGGCGGTGCGGATAGTGGATCGATATAATCTTAAGAAGCAAGCCGTATTGTGGGGTGCCATTTTTGCAGTGCTGCTTATCGGCCTGCCTGTCGCCGCGAAGGCCGCTATGGGTGACTACTGCTCCCCGCCGCCATTTCTAGGTTCAAGCCCGCAGCCCAATGTCATGATTATCCTGGATTCTTCGGGGAGCATGGGCGTTGAAGCCTATCCCGGGCCCTACGACCCCAGCCAGTTCAACAGTGGTCGTTATTACGGCTATTTCGATTCCAGTAAATTTTATCGTTTTGATGGCAGCAAATGGGTGGTGACAACCGCTGACCTGTCGAGTGCGACCATCGAAAATCCGATCGCAAGTGGTGATCTGCTCAATTGGGCGACCATGCGCCGGATCGATGTGGCGAAAAAATTACTGATCGGCGGCCAGACCTCCTCAAGTTCACCAGTATCCGGATCTTCCGTCAAATTATATGTTGAGCCTGCAGATATCTCGCAGGGCAGGTATACCACTACTGATAACTTTGATAATACCAACCAGCCGGGGGTTATTGCACCCTTTAGTGGCAATTACGGCTACCAGCTATCGGTCGATGAGTTGACCATCCTCTCCCCATTTCTGGGGGAATCCTATTCTTCCCGTCCGACCGGCACCATGAGCCCTCCTCTGGACTGGACGGTTTCCGGAGCGACCACTCTTTGGGAAGCGGTTGCTGAAATAAGTGCCGATGACAGTGGCAGCTTTATCAGCAACAGCAGCAGCTCGGCTTCAATTTTGTTCAACTACGATTTTGCCCCCTCGGCCGCAGGTGCGTCGGAAGCGTCTGGCGATCTTGAAAAAGTTCGAGTTATCGTTCGGGCGAGAAGGACCTCAGTCGCCGATTCTTTAACTATCCAGGCGGTTCTGCAGATCGACGATGGGATCTACCCTTCGGCTATCGCCCCTTCGATTGCCGCTGAGTATACCACGTATGAGTTTGAGTACGACGTCAACCCGCAAGACCAAGCTCCCTGGCAGTGGTCTGATCTGGAGCCGTTACTCGCTGGTTCTGGTCAGCTCAAGGGCTTTGGCGTACAGGCTGCTGCAGGCTCAGGCTTGGAGGTCACCCAGGTCTATCTGGAAATTGTTCCCGATCAAACTGTTGGTGGGCCTTACCGGGTGGTTGTTGACCAGGGAGACCAGCCGGCGACAGGCCTGCTGCATAATCTTGCCGCCAATACCCGCTTTGGCTTGGCTTTCTATAATTATGGCAAAGGCTTGGAGACCAGTTCCAGTCAGAAATATAAGGACGGCGGGCGAGTGGTGGCCGATATCGGTTTTGATAATATCGACGCCATGGTGACGCAGCTCAATCAAATGCGGCCCAATAACTGGACCCCTCTGGCGGAAGCCACTTATGAGATGATCAGATATTTCCGCCAGGATGCGCCGTTCTACAGTAGCAATGATTATCAGGTCGGCACTGATTACGACCCCTATCACTTTCGCTATTCTCAGCTGAGCTCTTCTGCCTATACCGATACGAACGTCAAGTGTGCAAAATCCTATATTTTGCTGCTCGCCGACGGTGAATCCAGCCAGGATATAAATATTCCGGAAAATCTGAAAAATTATGACCAGGACAGTAACGACACTGTCGGTGCTAATAACTCCAGTGATTACCTGGATGATGTTGCGCTCTGGGCACGAACCACTGACCAGCGGAGCGACTTGGATGGCGAGCAAAATATAGTGTTGTACCCCGTGTACATGTTCGGTCAGGGATCCCAGCGCCTGAAAGACGCGGCTATCAACGGCGGCTTTATCGATCTGCCCGACAGTGATGGCAATCTGAATGGCAAACCGGACCTGGATGTTTTCGAAGAATATCTGCGTGATTCAGATGGCGACGGCGTTCTGACCGCCAGCGACCTGCCGCGGACCTATTTTGAGGGGGGAGATGGTTTCGCCCTGGAAAAAAGCATTGCCGAGGCCTTGGGCTCTATCAGTGATGATGCCACCTCCAGCACGGCTGTATCGCTCCTTTCCACCTCGAATCGGGGTGTGGGGTCGGTGGTCAACGCCTATTATCAATCGCCCAAACAGGATGGTGCCCATTTAAAGCAGTGGAATGGGTATGTGCAGAATATCTGGATCGATAGTCAAGATAACCTGCGTGAAGATTCGGTGCCAGATGCCCGGCTGCAATTGCACCGGGATAAAGTCATGAAGATGTTCTACGACCCCAAGGAGAGTGCCGCCAGTGCGGAGCTGTTCGAGACCGATGAGAATGGCCTGAACGGGAGTTTGGACGTGTGCGCCAGTCTCGAGCCTCCTGTGACCTTTGACGAATTGACTCCGATCTGGGAAGCTGGAGAGTTGCTGGCGAATCGAGATCCAGACAGTCGAACCCTGTTTACTTCTAAAAAAGTGGTCAGCAGTGCCGGGGTAAAAACAATTGCTAACAAGCCTTTTACGGCAGCAAACGTGGCCAGTAACCTGCTATTGGAAAATGCTCTTGATGCCGATGCAACCTATACGGCAGACAAGATCGTTGGTTATGTTCGTGGAGAAAATCTTGAGGCCAGCGATAGTAATTTCCGTGATCGACGTTTGAGCACCAATGGGCAACTCTGGCGGCTCGGCGATGTCGTCAATTCAACACCCAAAACTATAAGCAACTTTCCGGTCAACAGTTATCATAGTTTTTACGGCGATTACAGCTACTTCAAGTATTTCACTTCAGAAGATTATCAAAACCGCTCCGCCGTTACGGTGATGGGGGCAAATGATGGGCTGGTCCATGCGTTTCGGGTCGGTTATTTGAAAGAGAAAAATTTATCGGCTGGGGACCAGAACGATAAGGTCAAAGCAAAGTTTACCGATGCCCACAATACCGACAATAACGGAGAATTGGGTGAAGAGATTTGGGGTTATGTCCCATTTAATGCCTTTCCCTATTTAAAATATCTGGCCAATCCCGATTATTGCCATCTCTACTACAACGATCTTTCGTTGCGCCTGCTGGATGCCAGTTTGGGTGGCGATCCCGGAGATGACAGAGTCCAGAACAGCTGGACTTCCTTGCTGTTGGGTGGGATGCGCTTTGGCGGCAGTTGTGCGACAGGTTCACCGACCCCGCCGACCGGGGTCACCGATGTCGGTTTCTCGGCCTACTATGCCCTGGATGTAAAGGATCCTGAGGATCCAAAACCGCTCTGGGAATTCTCTGACAATGACCTGGGTTATACCACCAGTTACCCGGGGATTGTGCGGGTCGGCGATCGGGCAAAAAATGGTGACTGGTACATGGTGGTCGGCTCTGGTTCCAAGCAGCTGCCGAAAGGGAATATCGATATAGAGCGGAACAGTTCCGGCTACCTGTATTTTATCGACCTGGAAACTGGCGAGCTGATCAAAAAGATCGACCTAGGACACAATGCCATTGTTGGCGACATCCTCTCGGTCGATGCCGATAAGGATTACATTTCGGAAAAACTTTATTTTGGTACCTCCTATAAGGATGGCAATTCCTGGAAGGGGAAATTAATCAGTCTAGCGATTCCAGACGATTTAGAGCAGCTTTGTGGAAATGGCGCCTCGGCCACCCGCAC
>CAMYNR010000209.1:0-1709 GCA_947259715.1 uncultured Desulfuromonadales bacterium | reverse complement strand
TATCCCTTTACCGCGTCTCCCGATGCTATTAAGGGTGAACAAAATCAGACCTGGGTTTTTCAAGGCTCGGGGAAGTATTATAGCAACGTTGATGCGTTAGATGGTTCTGAGCAGATTTTCCTGGGCATCAAGGATCTCGATCGCACAGTTCTGCTGAATGAATTGGACGATAGTGCTTTAGCGGTTACGCAGGGAGTCAGGCAGAAGCCGGTTGATTTTTGCCTTTACAATGAAACCAAGAATACCTTTGAAAAAACCACAGTCTTCACGGCGGTCAGCGCTACCGGACAACAGGACCCGAGCAACGTCGGCTGGTTTCTGAAATTGACCGGCAAGGCCATAAGGGATGAGGAAATCACAGGGATGAGCACGATCAAGGAGGAGGTCAGGGCCTTCAGGAGGAGGCGCTGATGTCAGTTGCAGGCCCTCGGTTTACCGCCTGTACTAATTATCCATGGAACTGAACGCAATATATGTTTTAGTCGCAAGAGAATTCAAAAAGTTTATACGGGAGAGGAGCAGGCTTGTTTCTGCCATAGCGCGCCCCCTCCTATGGCTTTTTCTTGTGGGCGCAGGCATGAGCAGGCTTGTAAGTCCGGACGCAGGCATGCCCTATACCCAGTTTATTTTCCCCGGCATACTGGGAATGACGATTCTTTTCAGTTCGATTTTCTCGTCCATATCAATTATCTGGGACAAGGAGTTTGGTTTTTTCAAGGAAATTCTTGCTGCTCCTGTTTCAAGGCTGTCAATTGTCATAGGAAAGGGATTAAGCGGCACTGTTGTTTCGACATTGCAGGCTTCGATAGTGCTGATGCTCTTTCCTCTCCTCGGCTTTAAACTTGGTCCGCTGCAAATAGTTGAGATACTTGTTATTTCCCTGGCCCTGTCATTTTGTATATCAACCTTCGGAATTGTGCTTGCCACATTTTATGACAGCTATGAAAGTTTTAGTGTGATCATGAATTTTATTGTCATGCCCATGTTTTTCCTTTCAGGGGCCATGTATCCTGTAAAGCTTTTGCCCAAAGCACTGGCTGTTTTAACGAAACTCAATCCTCTCACCTATGGTGTGGATGCATTGAAAAATGTTATCTTTCCCCTTGAAGAAGGCCCGATGAGCGCTGATTTCAGTCTGGGGACCGATATGGTGGTAATTATCATGCTTTCAATTGTTTTTGTCCTCGTTGCGGCGAAGTTCTTTGAACGAAAAAGCTGAATTTTCCCATTCCCCTCCTCCAGCAGGACTTCAGGACAACAAAACAGGCATGATTTTACGCAGCGGAAGTTTGTTATACTGAAGGCAGGAGTGAGCGCCATGAACACCAGGAAGCGCCTTTCTGATACTATAGCAACGGATTCTTTTAAAGACCTGAAAAAAATTATCAGGCGGAAAAGGGCGAGAGCGGTCTTTAAACCCGTTGCCCTTGAAAAGGACCGTTCCAGTAAAGATGAAGAGCTTTTTCACAGGACGATGAAAGACGTTCAGGCGATCGAGGAATACAGAAGGATCCCGGTCTATCATAAATCCGATGTTTCCCCTTCACGGAAGAAGCCCGGCAAAAATGAAGACCTGCAGGAACTTTTAGATACGGTAAATGGCAGGATACCCCTGACACTCTCTGACACCCAGGAGTACGTGGAGTGGATTGATCGGGACTACAGAGAGGACATTATCGCTCACCTTCATGAAGGGAGATATTCTGTTC
>CAMYNR010000208.1 GCA_947259715.1 uncultured Desulfuromonadales bacterium | reverse complement strand
AAACGATAACTTCCTGCTCTATTTTGCCGGTCATGGAAAGTTCAATGAACGCAATAAACGCGGCTTCTGGCTTCCCAAAGATGCTCTGAAAGACAACGAGGCCAACTGGATTTCCAATACCACGATCTCTGATTATCTCAACGATATGGCCGCCAAGCGGGTGCTGGTGGTCGCAGATTCCTGCTATTCGGGGATTATGGCTGGCTCAGCGGTGCCGGTTCTCAGCCTCGGCTCGGCGGAAACCTTGAGTATCGATTGGCTGAAAACCATCGCTGGTAAACGTTCGCGGACGGTGCTGACCTCTGGTGGATTGGAGCCGGTCAACGACCTTGGTGGGGGTGAAAATTCGCTGTTTGCCAAAGTTCTGCTTGGCGTACTGCGCAACAATCGCGAGTTATTGGAGGGACAGAAACTTTTTGTCCGAGTCGCCCCCCCGGTGACCACCGCGAGCTGGCAGACCAGCGTGCCGCAGGAACCCAAGTATGCACCGATCCAGTTTGCCGGGCATGAATATGGCGAATTCTTTTTTGTTCCGGTGTCACAAACGACAAGATTTTTGCGGGGTCAGGCGGTTGCCACTGCCTCGCGGTAGGTTGCGCGTAATCAACATCAATCAAAATCGTTCGCCACCAAGACACCAACAACACCAAGGAAAGTCAAAGACTTAAACGCAGAGGCGGAGAGNNTCCGACTCTGCGGTTAAGTCTCTGATTTTCCTTGGTGTCCTTGGTGTCTTGGTGGCTTGGTGGCTAAAAGCCCTTTCCCCAGGTTTTCAGAACTTATGAAGTGCAGCGGCCCAGGTCAAGCCGGCACCGAAAGTCACCATGGCGACCAGATCTCCTTCTTTGATTCGTCCCGACCTCCGGCCTTCATCCAGCGCGATCGGGATCGACGCTGCCGAAGTGTTGCCGAAACGATCGACATTGACATAAACCTTCTCTTTATCGATTCCAAAGCGCTTGCCGACCGCTTCGATGATCCGCAGATTCGCTTGATGAGGGATCAGCAGATTGATCTCTTCCGCAGACACCTCGGCTTCCTCGAGAACCTGTTTCAACACCTTGGTCATGGCTGTGACAGCATGCCGAAAGACCTCCCGGCCTTCCATGCGGATGGTGGGGAAATCGGGGGCGACCGGTTCCAGGTTGGCCGGATGCAGGCTGCCGCCGCCGGGATTATAGAGCAGGTCTGTCTGGCGTCCGTCGCTGCCGAGTCGGCTATGAATCAGGCCTGTTTGTCCCTCGGCTGGGGCGAGCAGGGCGGCGCCGGCGCCATCGCCGAACAGGATGCAGGTATCCCGGTCCTGCCAGTTGATCATCGAGGTCAAAACCTCGGCGCCGATCACCAGAACCCTTCGGTAGCTGTTGGTGCGCATCAACGCCGAGGCCACCTGCAGGCTGTAAAGAAACCCTGAACAGGCGGCACTCAGGTCAAAGGCCACGGCGTTTTTTGCCTCGAGCTTGGCTTGAACCAGGCAAGCGGTGGCGGGAAATTTCATATCACCGGTGACCGTCCCGACAATAATCAGATCGACCTCTTTGGCCTCAACCCCGGCCTGCTCAAGAGCTTGACGGGCGGCCTCTGTCGCAAACTCTGAAACCGGGGTTCCCGCCTCAGCCACATGGCGTTCGCGGATTCCGGTTCGTTCGACAATCCAGCTATCGGTGGTATCAACTATTTTTTCCAGGTCGGCATTGGTCAGCACCTTCTCTGGCAGTGCGTGGCCGGTTCCGATAATTTTTGCGCCGGTTCCATT
Source organism: uncultured Desulfuromonadales bacterium (assembly GCA_947259715.1). Taxonomy (GTDB): domain Bacteria; phylum Desulfobacterota; class Desulfuromonadia; order Desulfuromonadales; family Geopsychrobacteraceae; genus Malonomonas. The sequence goes on along the minus strand of CAMYNR010000208.1, from coordinate 5,806 downwards.
TATCATAATGTTCCTCCATATCTTTGACTGGCAAAAACTAGCACGTTCAATCATCGGCCTCAAGTCTTTGCAGGCATAGGGTCAGATTGATGCTCATCAGAATGAGAATTGACGCCAGGATGATTTGGGATAGTATTAAAAAAAGAATATTCATGACCGGTTAGCTACCTGATATCAACATGATAACCTGCCGTAGTTTCATCTTGAGGGCCTCTGATATGCCGATCCACCTTCTGAATAGCGGCAACTTGACCACCTGCAAACCCAGCACTTGGCAATTTGCCCTGCCGCGCTTTGACCTGCGCTTCTTTGCAGCCATTAAGTGGAGCTATGGTACGTTTTATGATGTTGATACTGGGGAGAAGCCCAGACCGCCGAAAAAGTGGCTTGCTGCTGGCACCAGGACAACGATAAGCCGACCGATCCCTTTCACGCTAGCGGCACCTTATATCGTCCGCGTCCAATGGGAGTTGCTTCCAGTTGCGCAACGACCATTGGAGGAAATCGATCCAGGCGAGTCCGATGACTGCCTCGTTCGGGAGTTTGTCAGCATTGAAAGTTTACCCGCGAAAGAGGAGAAGATGATCGTTGTCTATCCCGGGTTGCTTGTCATCGAAGATGCGCCTCTTATTTTTGCTCAGTCCACAGAAGGTTTTTTGCCAATTCTGTTCAATTTTAAGGGGCTGGGGCCTGAAGTCCTGATTTCTGGGAAGTTGCTCTACCAAATATCCAGTGAAGGCCTGATTGACCTCTCTGCAGACCCCAAACAGCCTATATCCAAGCGGTTCAAATTTAAGAGCCCACTGGCTAAAACAACCCAGTTCACTGCCAATCCAGCTGGTAAGATTGATCAGTGGAGCCGTTCGCAGCGCAACGGTTCTACGAATAGTTATAATTTTTTTATTGCTCCTGAAAGTCTCAGGAGTCTGCGTATCGATAAGAACCTGCCAGGCACCAGGCAGGATCTCCGCATCAGTCTTTCGGTCAATGCTCGGCCAAGAGTAAGCACTCTCCCAAATGGGGAGCTGCCGATCAATCTTGTCCAGTTCTTTACCACCAATCTGGGAAAACGCGTCCTTGTAAGTGATCTTCCTTACCTCGTCCATTACGAGCGAGCCGGGGACAACCGCTTCGCGAAAACCGGACTTTCCCTTTGCCAACGGGCTGATCGCCTTGGAAAAGCAAAAACATACCGTATTATCTACGCGGATCCCTTGGCTACCAAGGGGTACCGTGAAACGACTTACCCGCCCGATCATGAGCGGCCACCGCGTCGTTACCTTGAATTTCTTTCGACGATTCGACAGGGCTATTCATTTTCCGGGGAACTTATCCGCACTGCAGATGACAGCCCAGAAGACGGTACCGACGTGCGCCTGTTTGCTGAGCTTAAAGACCAGACAGTCAGGGGGGGATTGGGCTTGGTCACGCTTTTTTACCCTGAGGTCTCGCAAGCTCGCGTGGAAGGCGCACGGCGTGCCGCCTCCGTATTTCAGTACTATCGATTGGATCGTTTTACGCCACCGGATGTGCTCAAAGGTCAACCAGTCTGCCTGGTTGGTAGTGACGCGGTTGCTAACGGCACCACCGTGATCCGGCTACACCAGAGACATAAAGAGGCGGAAGTAAATATTTTCGGTAAAGGGCAAGGCAATAAGCTCTTTGATTATGCCGGTCTTGCAGCGAGTGCTGCTACATTTATTGCAGGCATCCTGACCCCTGGCGGGCCGGTTCTTTTGATCGGAGGGCTTACCGCCACGGCAGGGATTGCATCGGTATGGTGGTCATACACGCCACCAGCGAATCAAACTATCTCGAAAGTATCCAACTGCGAGGCGGTTATCTCGAATGTTGTGACCATCGCCGATCTGGACGGAAAGCCCAGGATTACAGGTAACAGGCAGTTGGTGAATACCCCCGCAGAAGGAACTGATCTGAAAAACGGAAAAGCCATGCTTGATGCCAGCTTTGTTTTCTCTCATGGTACCGTCGTCGGTGACTTAATCAACGTAGGTCAGCTCTACTCGGTAAACACTTCCCAGCAACACGAAAAGGAAGTCAACTCAGGTGCCAGCATCGTCAAGTCCGGATTTGATAAAGCGCTTGATGTCGAGGCTCAATAGCATGAGCAGTCCGGAATCGGTGAAACTCCAGAAGCAAATTGACGTGCTTACCCCGCCCCTGGACGGCGAGCTGGAAGGGGTGCGAATAGACTTTCAGCTCTCCTTGCGGCAGAACGCCCGCGTTCCTTCGGAGGCACTGGAGGACAGCTCATTGTTGATCGAAGGAAGCGCTTTTACCGTTTTTAACTATGGCGATGGATCGGCGGCAGCGTATGTCCCGGATCTGGCCGACGGTGACTATGAAGCCGAACTCTTGGGGAACCCGGCACGCTATCGAATTGAACAACTTACGGTGGCCGACGGGCGAGGCAGGGCGGTTCTCCAACCTATCCTTAAACAGCCTGTAAAACTGCAACTTATGGCAGAGGAAAATGGCGAGTATACGCCGTTTTCTGGCCGGGTTTTCCTGCTGACCCGTTCTGATAACGGAACCATCCAAACCTATATGACTGCAGAGGCCGATGAAGGCGGGCTCATCGTCATTCCTTCTGATCCGGGGCGGAAATACCTGATTGACCCCAGCCCGGAAACCATGCGCGTGAAATATTTCGACTGGCGCATTGTTGACGACTGGGCGGAGTTGGCGGACGCGACCCGGCGCACAGTGGTACAGCGAAACTACAACGTTATCCTCCAGGCGGACCGCGGCTCTAGTGAGGCGTTAGTGACCGCACAGGGCGAGGAGGCGGAAGCTTTCGCTGCTGCCCGGTTCAATACAAGTGGTCGCGCCTACCTGAACCTGCAGCCCGGCACCTATGAATTGAACGGCGCGAATTTCGTATTTGACCCGCCCCTACTGACCATCGCTTCCGGTACTGGCATCCAATCGTTCGCAGTAACGAGAACCTTACAAAAAACAGCCGAGATCCGCTCCCCAGTGCTACGCGTGGATGTAGATCTGCCAGCAGATGATCCGCGCAACGAAGGTGCCGTGGTTGTTCTAGCACCGGATGGTTCAGCCAATTCGTTCTTGCTCGACGAGAACTTCCCGATCGATATTTTGTCACCGATGCCAGGGAGGTATATGTTCCAGTATCGAGGGCATCCCGAGCGCGATGGTTTTTTGGAGATAAACATTGGTAAGGAAGGTGGGACGGTGCTTATTCCCACCTTTCGCGGACCAAGAAATATTTGGAACTTCAAGGTTGAAAGCATCGTCTCTCTCATTCTCTTCGACTCAAACTTCATCTCTAGAGTGAGGCTGCTCCCCGGTGATATCGCGCTGGTGGCACCAGAAGGGATGGCTCGGGTGAAGATTGAGCTTGCTGGCGGAGCCCGGTTGGTCACACCTACGCTGAATACCAGGCTGGATCAGGTTGTCGAATATTCGCCGGATGTTCCATTGCGAACAGACCAGCCAGTGATACTTGTTTATCCGGATGGCTGGATCGTTGAGTTGGAACCTGGGTTGCACATGGTTCGTAGTGGGCAACCCGATGTTTACTATGAAAATCCTCTTCTGGCCGGCAGCTTATTAACGTTGCGGCGCTACTGTGTGACCACGGCGACAACCATGCTTGATTTGGCAGGTGGGACACCTGTCTCACGCCTGGAAATTGATCGCATTGGTTCTCCTGATTACCAGGCCATTAACCTTCCTGCTCCCAGTCTTCGGTCTGTCACAGAGGTGCAGGAAATCGGGCGCTTCTATAGTGAGTTATTGCGGGAGCAGCTTGGGGTTGGAAGTTTAATGGACCTGGCAGCCCTTGATACTGCCAACGTTTCTCTGCCGAAAGGATTAGGTCGGAAACGACTCTTAGCTTGGGTGCGTCAGGCGGATCTGCTGTTGAATTTTGGGGGACGACTCAACTCAAACGACATCGAGATCCTTTACAACGCCGGGGTAAACGACGCGGCCTCCCTAATGGGGATGGAAGGAGCGCGGCTCGCCTTTGCGATTGGTTCCGCAATGCAAAAAACCAAACTGCCGGCGGACTTTTCCTCCAAGCGACTGTTTCGTCTTCGGCCTGACCTCAACTCTTTCCTGGAAGAGGGACGATGAGTTTAGCGCTCGAAAATTTTCTTTAGCATTATAAGTTTATGCCGCTTGCTGGCAAAGATTCTCATATTGAATTCAACCAATCGTTAAATTACAGAGAGAAGCTTTGAACTATGTCAGCAAATAATCCCGGATTCTATTTGAAACAAAGATCGTTACTTATTACTGACAACAATTAGGGGAACAGAAACACTATGGAAAAAGATCAAAAACCACTTCGGGTCGCCATCGCCTGCCAGGGAGGTGGAGCTCATACCGCATTTACCGCAGGGGTCCTTGACCGGCTCCTGGAAGATGATCGCCAATCTTTTGAGATTGTTTCGCTAAGTGGCACATCGGGCGGTGCTGTCTGCGCACTTATCGCCTGGTATGGACTCAGCCAGAAGAACCCAGCATTAGCTCGGAAACTGTTAAAGGATTTCTGGGCTGATAATTCAGCGAATTCGCTGCTGGAGAAACTCTGGAATATTTCGGCGCTCTCGGCGGCGAGATCACCCATCGAGGTCAAAGTCAGTCCTTACTTTCCCGGACTTTCCTGGGGGATGACGCAGGTCAGGCTGCAAGGTGAATTGCTGCAGAAACTGCTTGGCTTTGGCGATGGCGGGCAGCTTTCCCCCTGGTCTTCGTTTTTTCGTCCGCAGCTGGAGGGATTCATCCTAAGACCCGAGTTTATTGACTTACAGCGGCTCCTCGAAAAGTATATCGACTTCGATTCTCTGCCTGACACTCTGGAGAGTCCGCAATTGCTGGTCGGGGCTGTCCAGGTTTGCACCGGCCAGTTCAAGGCCTTTGATTCCAGGCAGGAAAAGATTCTCCCGGAGATGATTCTGGCCTCTGCCGCGCTCCCCAGTTTATTTAAAGCGGTTCACGTTAAAGACGAAGTCTACTGGGATGGGCTGTTTTCGCAAAACCCACCGATAAGGGAATTTGTCTGTGGCGTTGAGCGGACCGAAAAGCCGGACCAGATCTGGGTTGTCCAAATCAACCCGAGGGAACGGGACAAAGAGCCGACCACGGTGGAGGAGATTCTCGATCGGCGGAATGAACTCTCCGGCAACGTCTCTTTGCAGCAGGAAATCAACTCCATAAAGACCCTCAACAAGGTTGCCGGTGCTGCCGAGGATCTCTTTACCGCCCATCCTGAGCTTTCAGACTCACCGGCGGGAGAAGCGCTGCGAAAATACAAGCAGGTAAAAATCTGCCGCATTGAGATTGATGAGACAGAACTTTTCTCCGATCAGACCTCTGACCTGGACTATGCCTCCAAGCTTGATCGGAGCCCTGAGTTTATCCAACAGCTCGTGGAACATGGCCAAAGCCAAGCGCAGTCATTTCTAAACGGCTGGCCGGAAAAGACTGTTTATGAGTAGTTGCTTAATCTTGAAGTAACCAACTTCCTTAGTATCTCAATGCGAATGCCCCACCATGGTGGGGGACTGCCCGAAATCGTTCGAGGTGCCTCATCAGGCAGACTTTGGCGTGTCCCCCGCAAGAGTATCTTTCACTTATGCATAAGATATTTACGGCGATGGTTATGATCGTCATCTTTGATTGCCAGCGAAAGCAGCCGTTTGGCAAAGAGTTGGTGGATAACAGCAGTTGGATGAAAGCCGTCCCAAAAAAGGAATTCATCCGGGTTGGGACATATGGTACCTCCGCCGGTAAAATTGATATCATCGCCGGT
>CAMYNR010000207.1 GCA_947259715.1 uncultured Desulfuromonadales bacterium | reverse complement strand
CTTCCGGGCCGGCACCATCTCGCAGTAGATGCGCGAAATTTTTTTCCTGAATTGACGAGCCCTGCGGTGTTTTTCAATTTTATCACTTGCTCGAAAGGCCTTAAGACAGTTATGTTTTTTGTTTTTCTGCTGTTCAGACGTTGATGTCACAAAAATAAATCAAGTAGGAGTATCACTACTGTCCGGTTAAAAAATCGGTTAACGGCGTAAGCCATTGATAATAATTGTTCTTTGACATAACTGTTCCGTTTTCGATTTGAATTCGCCCCGCCAATATGGGGAGATACCATCCATTATCACAGGAGGGTATCAATGAATTCAGGCCAAACGGTTTTCCGGCAACTGCTGCAGTTTCTGCCACGGCACGACTTTAACCTGTGTGCTCGTCGCTACCGTGGTGACTACAGGGCCAGAACGTTTTCCACGTTCGATCAGTTTCTGTGCCTTGCTTATGCTCAGATGTCTGGCCGCGAAAGCTTGCGTGACATTGAAACCTGTTTGAACTCCCATCGGGAGAAGCTCTACCACATCGGCTTTCGTGGCTCCGTTTCCCGGTCGACGCTGGCCGATGCCAACGAGCGTAGAGACTGGCATATCTTTCAGGACTTCGGTCACGTTCTGATCCGCATAGCCCAGCAGCTTTATTTTGACGAACCTTTTGCGCTGGAACTTGAACAACCGCTGTATGCTTTCGATTCAACGACCATCGATTTGTGCTTGAGCCTGTTCCCTTGGGCTGAGTTTCGAAGAACAAAAGCAGCGGTAAAAATGCATACGCTCCTTGATCTGCGAGGAACAATCCCGACCTATGTTGCTGTGACCACAGGCAAAGTTCATGATGTCCGGATGCTCGATACTCTGCCGGTAACCGAAGATGCCATTTACACCATGGACAAGGCCTACACCGATTTCTCACGACTCCATGCGTTGCATCGACAAGGGGCATTCTTTGTCATCCGGGCAAAAGACAACTTGCGCTTCAAGCGTTTGTACTCCGCAACCAAGGACAAAGACGCTGGCATCAGAGCCGACCAAACCATTGTCCTGATGACCTACAAATCGAAAAAGGACTACCCAGCGAAGCTGCGCCGGGTCAGTTATGTTGACAAAGAACGAAATAAGCATCTGGTGTTTTTGACCAACAACTTCGCCATCCCTGCACCGACCGTTGCCGAAATCTACAAGCAACGCTGGCAAGTGGAGTTGTTCTTCAAATGGGTCAAAGGACATCTGCGGATCAAATCGTTTTACGGAACATCAATTAATGCTGTAAAGAGTCAGATCTGGGTTGCATTGAGCATCTATCTGCTAGTGGTGATTGCCCAAAAGAAGCTCAATATCCCATGTCCGCTCTACACTTTTTTACAGATCTTGGAGGTCAATTTGTTCGAGAAAAAGCCCATTTCAACGCTGGTTGCAGATGCTCTCAAGGCCCATTTCAACGCTGGTTGCAGATGCTCTCAAGCAAATCCAAGACCTCCCAGATGATAACCAGTTGAACTTATTCAACTATTAACCGGACAGTAGTGACAAATTGTTTATATGCATACGAAAACCTCTGCCCCCTGAAATGCCTGGCAAGAGGCTAACATGGACCCTTTAACACTATTTGGCATTGCTATCGCTTTGGCGATGGATGCCTTCGCCGTTGCCCTGGGAGCAGGATTAACATTGCCGGAACTGACCGGCCGGCATCTGTTCCGCTTCGGTTTTCACTTTGGCCTCTTCCAGGCGCTGATGCCTGTTTTAGGCTGGCTTGCTGGAGTCAGCCTGCGTGAGTATATCGAGGCGGTCGATCACTGGCTGGCCTTCGGCCTGCTTGCCCTGGTTGGCGGAAAAATGCTCTGGGAGGCGTTACAGGAGCAGGATGATACACCAAGGCTGGAGGATCCCACCCGTGGTTGGTCACTGGTCATGCTTTCTGTCGCCACCAGCATTGACGCCTTGGCGGTCGGTTTGAGTCTGGCCGTTCTTGGCCTGGAGATCTGGACCCCAGCACTGATTATCGGTCTGACCGCAGGCATCCTGACGCTCTGCGGAATGCTGCTTGGCCAGCGCTTAGGAAGCGCCTGGGGCCAGAAAGTAGAAATCTTTGGCGGGCTGATTCTGCTGGCTATCGGTTTGAAAATTCTTCTCGAGCACACTTTATTGCAGTAAGGAACGGAAATTATGAAGCAAAATGTTTTTCGCTTTCCTGCTGAATGGGAGCCCCAGGATGGCGTTTTGCTGGCCTGGCCCCATGCCGATTCGGACTGGCAACCGATGCTCGCGGAGATCGAAGCGGTCTACCGGCAACTCGCCCGGCAGATTCTGCGCTTTGAGCGCTTGCTGATCGTCGCTGCAGATACCGAAAGGGTCGTCAGTCAGCTGCAAGCTGCTGACTGCGATCTGGATAAGGTTGCACTCTACCAGCTGCCAGGTAACGACACCTGGGCCCGAGATTTTGGCCCAATCAGCATCATCGCCGAGGAGAAACCGCTGCTGCTCGACTTCGGCTTTAACGGCTGGGGGCTGAAATTTCCCGCCGACCGGGACAATCAGTTGACCCGGCGGCTGCACCGGCAGGGAGCCTTCGGCGCGACGGCGCTAAAGACCTGTGGACTCATCCTTGAAGGCGGCAGCCTGGAAAGTGATGGCCGGGGCACCATCTTAACCACCGCAGATTGTCTGCTCAGCCCGAATCGCAACCCACAACTGAGCAAGCAAGAACTGGAATTGGAGCTGCGGAGATTGCTCGGGGCCGAGCAGATTCTTTGGCTTGAACATGGTTATCTGGCCGGAGATGATACCGACTCGCACATCGACACCCTGGCCCGCCTCGCGCCAGATAACAGAATTCTCTATGTCAGCTGCGACGACCCGGCAGACGAGCATCACCATGCCCTGCAAGCTATGGCTGCACAACTGAAAGAGCTGCGCTCAAGCAACGGCACTTCTTTTCAGCTTATGCCGCTGCCTTGGCCGCAAGCTCAATATGACGCTGCTGGCCAGCGCCTGCCGGCGACCTATGCGAATTTCCTGATTATCAACGACGCGGTACTGGTCCCAACCTACGCCGACCCGGCTGACGACCGCGCCCTCGATATTATTGGCCAGGCGTTTCCGGGCCGGGAAATCATCGGCATCGACTGCCGCCCGGTCATTCAGCAGCATGGTTCTTTACATTGCCTGACAATGCAGATTCCACAAGGAGTTTTGCCATGACCCCCCTTAAAGTCGCGTTAGTGCAACAAAGTTGCCAGGCCGACCCACAACTGAATCGCCAGAAAAGCAGTAAAGCCATTCGCCAGGCGGTAGCCCAGGGGGCGGAACTGGTGGTCTTGCAGGAACTCCACACCAGTCTCTACTTCTGCCAACTGGAGACGGCCAGCAACTTTGCCCTGGCTGAGCCAATCCCCGGTCCCTCGAGTGATTACTTTGCAGCCCTGGCGCGGGAACTCGGGATCGTGATTGTAACTTCTCTGTTCGAGCGGCGAACGGCGGGAATCTATCATAACACCGCCGTGGTTTTCGAGAAGGATGGTTCGATCGCTGGCCGTTACCGGAAGATGCACATTCCCGATGATCCCGGCTATTACGAAAAATATTATTTCACGCCTGGCGATATCGGATTTGAGCCCATTTCGACCTCAGTCGGCAAACTTGGTGTGCTGGTCTGCTGGGACCAATGGTATCCGGAGGCTGCTCGTCTGATGGCTCTGGCTGGCGCTGATCTGCTGATCTACCCGACCGCCATCGGCTATGATCCGAACGATTCAAAAGCTGAGCAGGAGCGCCAAAGGGAGGCCTGGATCACTGTCCAGCGCGGCCATGCAATTGCCAACAACCTTCCGCTGATTGCTGTGAACCGGGTCGGTTTTGAAGCTGACCCCAGTCAAAACAGCGCCGGTGCCCAATTCTGGGGCAATAGTTTTGTCGTCGGCTGTCAGGGTGAATTTCTCGGCCGGGCAGCAGAGGATAGCGAGGAGGTTCTGATCGCTGAGGTGGATCGGAATCGAACCGAGCAGGTCCGCCAGGCCTGGCCGTTTTTGCGCGACCGGCGAATTGATGCCTATCAGGATCTGTTGAAGAGATTTCGCGATTAACAAAAATGGCGAGCCGCAAAGCTCGCCATTTTTGTTTTAATTTTGACCTGTCAACTCAGAGGCCTGCGCGGCTTTTAAGTGACTCCACCCGGTCGGTTCGTTCCCAGGTAAAACCTGGCAGCTCACGGCCGAAATGACCATAAGCGGCAGTTTGCCGATAGATCGGCTGCAACAGTTCCAACTGCTCAATAATCGCCGCCGGACGCAAATCAAATTCCGCTTTGACAATTTCCGCAATCTTGTTGGAAGCGATCTTGCCGGTGCCGAAGGCATTGATCATGATCGAAACCGGCTCGGCAACGCCGATGGCATAGGCCAACTGGACCTCGCATTTTCGGGCCAACCCGGCGGCGACAATATTTTTCGCCACATAGCGCGCCATATAGGAGGCGCTGCGATCGACCTTGGAGGGGTCTTTGCCACTGAAGGCACCACCCCCATGGGACCCCTGGCCGCCGTAGGTATCAACGATAATTTTACGCCCGGTCAAGCCGCAATCACCCATCGGACCGCCGATCACGAAGCGCCCGGTCGGATTGATCAGGTAGCGGGTCTGATCGTCCAGCAGCTCGGCTGGCAGGGTCGGTTTCACGACCTCTTCGATGATCGCTTCCTGCAGGTCTTCATACTTCACATCCGGGGTATGCTGGGAAGAAATGACCACCGTATCGATCCGGGTCGGTCGATCATCGATATATTGAATAGAAACCTGCGCCTTGCTGTCAGGACGAAGGAAGTTGAGTTGTCCGCTCTTGCGCACATCAGAAAGCGTCTTCGTCAGCTTGTGAGCAAAGGTGATCGGCATCGGCATCAGTTCAGGCGTCTCGTCGCAGGCAAAACCGAACATCAACCCCTGATCGCCGGCGCCCTGGTCTTTGAACATCCCCTCACCAGCGGTCACCCCCTGGGAAATGTCGGGAGACTGCTGATCAATGGTGGTCAGTACCGCGCAGGTTTCATAGTCGAAGCCCATGGCGGAATCGCAATAGCCGATCTCTTTTATGGTTTCACGGACAATGGTCGGCAAATCGGCATAGGCGGTGGTCGTGATCTCCCCGGCAATCATTGCCATCCCGGTGGTCACCAGGGTTTCACAGGCAACCCGGGCATGTTTATCCTGGCTCAGAATTGCATCCAGCACCGCATCGGAAATCTGGTCGGCTACTTTATCGGGGTGTCCTTCGCTGACGGACTCCGAGGTAAAAAGAAAATCGGTCATGGCCATTGGCAATTAACTCCTCTGAAGCAAGGTGATATGTGAACGACGCATTGTAATTAAGGCTCGATAGCGAGTCAAATAGAAAGAAAGCTCAAATGATCGACTGGGTAAACAACTCTGGCAGACGCTGACGCATCTCCTTGTAGATCAACGCTGAGACTTCCTTGCCGGTCGGCAGAGCAAATAAACGCTCAACCAGCTCCTCACCATCCTGCCGGGAAATCTGTCGCAGCACCCGTTTGACTCGCGAAATTGCTGCCGGGTTCATCGACAATTCGTTGAGGCCGAGACCAATCAGTGCCATGGTATAGAGTGGCTCTCCCGCCGTCTCACCACAGATACTGACACTGATCTGTTCCTGTCTGGCGGCGTCACAGACAATCTTCAAAGACCGCAGAATTGCGGGATGAAGAGGATCATAGAGATAGGCAACATGTTCATTCCCTCGATCGACCGCCAGACAGTATTGAATCAGGTCGTTGGTGCCGATAGAGAAAAAATCGACCTCTTTGGCCAACAGAGGTGCAATCATCACCGCTGCTGGGGTTTCAATCATCACCCCGATGCAGATCTCCTGGTCATAGTCATGCCCCTCTTCCGTTAAAGAATCCTGCACTTCTTTGAGAATCCGCTTACAGGTCCTGACCTCAGCAACGCCGCTGATCATTGGGAACATGATGCGGACCTTCCCGAACACCGAGGCCCGCAGGATCGCCCTGAGTTGGACCCTGAACAGGCGTCCCTCACGTAAAGAAAAGCGGATCGCTCGCAGCCCCATGGCCGGGTTGGCCTCATCGGCCAGGTTTAACTCCGGGACAAACTTATCACCACCGATATCCAGGGTCCGAATCGTGACCGGGTGCGGCGTCATCTCGTCAAGAATTTCCCGGTAGGCTTTAAATTGCTCTTCTTCGTCGGGAGGCTCCTCCCGCCCCATGAACAGAAACTCGGTGCGATAGAGCCCGACCCCTTCCGCCCCATGGCGCCGGGCAACGGGGAAATCACTGGCCAGCTCCAGGTTGCCCCGCAGTGCAATCCTTATCCCATCCGTGGTCACAGCAGGCAGATCCCGGAAGCTGTGCAATTCTTTTTCCAGATATTCGTAGGCCTGCTTGCGCTGCAGATACTCTTTGAAGGTTCCGGCCGAGGGATTGAGAACGACGACTCCGGTGCTGCCGTCGATGATCGCTGGCAGACCATCGTGAACCAGGGAGGTGACCGATTCCAAACCGACCACGGCGGGGATCTCCATCGATCTTGCCAGGATCGCGGTATGCGAGGTTTGCCCACCTTTGTCAGTGACAAACCCAAGAATATTCTGCCGATCCATCTGCATGGTATCAGCAGGTGACAGGTCGTGGGCAAAGACCAGGGACTTTTGTCCGATGGCGCTTAATGGCCGATCATGTTCGCCGGTCAGGATCCTCATCAAACGTTCGCCGACGGCGTCAACATCAGAGCGGCGTTCGCGCAGATATTCATCCTCAATATTGTCGAACATCTGCCGTAACCGGGACAGAACGCGCTTCAGGCCGCCTTCCGCATTTAATTTTTTCTGAATCTCCTCAATCGTCCCTTTAACCAGCATCTCATCTTCGAGAATCATGATATGGGTATCGAGAATATATAAATGCTCGCGCAAATGCTGCTTGCTTGAGACGTTCTCCTTGACCTCCTGCAGCTGCTGTCGGGCCTGATCGATGGCCCAGTGAAAACGCGCCACTTCGCTCTCAACGGCATCAGCCTCAATCGGCCATTCATCAACCGTCGAGCGATGACTGATCAGACAGATCTCCCCGATACCGATTCCGGGGGAGACGCCTATGCCGACCAGATAGGTATCTTGAACAACATCACTCTTCGCCAAAACCATCCTCGATCAGCTCCGCGATCGTCTGCATCGCTTCTGCCTCATCTGCTCCATCAATTGCCACGGAGATTTCTGTTCCTTTCGGTGCGGCAAGCAACAGGATCCCCATGATGCTTTTACCATTCACCTCCATATCCTCTTTCTGGAGTGTTACCTCAGAACTGAATTGGTTGGCAGTCTGCACCAGCTGGGCCGCTGCCCGGGCGTGCAGGCCGAGTCGATTTTTTATCGTAAAAGTACGACTTTGCATTTAATATCCCTTATACGTTTCAAGCCAACCGGCGAGGTCCGTCCAAAAAAGAGATGTCACCAGAATCACGATCGCGGTCAGCAACGTCAGTAGCAGAGTCGAGATCCCCTTGCGGGCGAACAACCCCAATAAAATCATCGGCAACAACGTGAAAAGCCCCAGCCAGCTAGGCAGCTGATGTTGCTGCAGATGTTGAAAGACCAAAAAAGCGCTGAGTCCGGCGAGGACCACAACCGCAGCCTCCTTGGTATGAATGGCCCAATCTGGCAGTCTGTGACGCTGCATGAATTCAACGGAATGAATTCCCTGCCGGTAACCGCGAACATAGCCGGCCAGACGAAACCAGGTCGGCGCCAGGTTGTAGAACAAAAGAAAAATTAACGGCGCCCAAAGGATCCCCTTGGCGGCAAAAAACAGTGCCACCCCGGCGGCCAAAGGACGCAAGCCTCCCCAGAACAATGCATCACCGATGGCCGCATAGGGCGCTGCAACCATCTCCTTGAAGTCATTAATCGGAAATTCTGCCTCCAGACCTGCCGCCTGCTCCTCTTCGAGCTTGATAACTGCGCCGACGACGGACGGGGTCAGGTAGGGATGGGTATTGAAATAGCTCAGATGCTTCTGCGCCGCCTGCGGTAGATCTTTTCCGGCATAAATCTTCTTCAATGCCGGCAGGATAGCAAAGAAAAACCCGAGTCCCTGGAGACGTTCAAAATTCCAGCTTGCCTGCAGAAGCATCAGGCGGAGCCAGACATGGATTCGTGTTATGCGAGTCACTGCCATCGGTATTACACCAGCCACATAAGTAAAAACGCCATGCCGAACGAAGCGCAGAAAAGAGTCAGAGCCCGACTGACATTGATCGTCCCCAGAATCACCGCCACACCAACCAGCGGCAGGGCCAGTTGCAACCAACTGACCGAATGCACCAAAGATTTTTCAATCAATGGCCAGAGCACGGGAACAACCAGTAATCCTCCGCCAATAATCACTGCGTAGGTTCCAACGGCTGCCAGAGCAAAGGTCAATAGTCCACGCAGATGTTGCCATTCAGCCTTCCTTAGCTGTCCTTCCAGGAGAGCGGCTTCCGCCTGATGAACCAGGCGGATATTGTACTGCCGGGCGAAGCGATCAAAGAACTGGCCGAACTTCCCGAAGGGCAGCGCCACCAGCAGGCAGAGGAGCTGCAGCTCAATGGCACTCGTTTCAAGAACCCGGCCGAGACTTACGGCAAGAACCGTACCCGCAATCGCAACTTGAGTGTCGTCTGGCGGAATCGCGGCTCCAACCGGAAGTCTGGCAAGCCAAAGCAGCTCAACCAGCATCCCCAATTGCAGCCCGATCAGAGGCTCTCCCAGAACCCAGGCCACCAGGGGCCCGGCAACAAGCGGCCGGGAGATCATCACCTGAAAAGCCGCGGTGCGGTCCAGACCACAAAGCAGCGCGATTAAAGCTCCGCTAAACAGCTCAACGCTCAAGCGCCACGTCCTTTTGGAATCAGTTTTCGCCAAGGCCGCTCGGCATCAGCGGGAATACACCTGGCGGTAATATCAACCCCAGCATCCTCCAACTCTTCCAGATCACTGAGATCCTCCGGATCGAGAAAAATCGTGCAGGAGAGCCTGGTCTTTCCGGCACCGGCATGAAGGTTGCCAAGATTGAGATGCCGATAATGCAGGCCAGCTTGGTGAGCCCGCAAAGCATCCGCTGTGGAAGCGAAAAGGAGTAAAACCTTCATGCCATCCAGAGAGCTGCTGGTAAACAGCTCAATGATTCTTTCGATTCGATCAATTTCGACCCGCATTCGGCTGGGCACCGAGGCTTCCATCATCATCTTTTTTAACGGCGCCTCAGCAACTGAGTCGTTTGCGACAACGATACAATTGGCGTGCACATATGGGACCCAGGATTCCAGCACCTGGCCGTGAATCAGCCGGTTGTCAATGCGGGTGAGAACGATACTCATCAGCTCTCCAGATAGATCAGGGTTCAGCTCTTTTTTGCCGAGAGCAGCTCGGCGGGCCTGATGATTGCGTTGCGCGCATACTCTTTGAGCATAGCTGCCAACCCAGCCAGTTCCAGCCCCGCTCTGGAATTCGCACATTTAAGCAGAAGCGGCAGGCTGATCCCGGCCAGCACTTCGACCTGGTCGGAGAGAAATTCGACGCTGATGTTGGTGGGAGTCCCGCCAAACATGTCGGTCAGAATGATCACCCCGGAATCGGACTGGCTGACCTCCTCTATCGCCTGGCGCAGCTCTGCCTTAGCGACCTCAAGAGAGAGCCCGCGATCGATGCTCACGGCCCTGGCGGACGGAATCGGGCCGATAATCATTTCAGCCGTATTCAGCAGCTCCTGGGCAAGGCGGGCATGGGTGACAACAACAATACCGATCATCGATTATCCCTTTTCAACATCGCGATGATTCACCCGCAAGCGCACTTGAGAGTCGGGAAAGCTGCTCGCCAGGTCCTCAACGATGGAGACGCTTCGATGGCGGCCACCGGTGCAGCCGATAGCGATGGTCAGGTAGCTTTTTCCCTCTTCTCGGTAATGGGGCATTAAAAAACCGAGCAACTGATCCAAATGGCGGCGGAATTCCTGACAGACCGGCTGAGAGAGAACATACTGACGCAGTTTTTTTTCCAGGCCGGTCAAGGGTCGCAGCTCTTCGATATAATGCGGATTCGGCAAGAAACGGACATCAAAGACCAGATCAGCCGCAGGCGGCAGACCGTAGCGGTAGCCGAAAGACTCTAAATTTACCATCAGCAGCGACTCCCCTTTGTGACCGAGAAAATTAAGCACCTGCTCGCGCAACAGCCGGGAGTTCAGATTACTGCTGTCGATAATGCAGGTAGCCAGATTACGGAAAGGGCGTATCAATTCACGTTCGCGATCGATACCAGCCTGAACGGTCTTTTCTGCTGCTAACGGGTGAGACCGCCGGGACTCCGAATAGCGGCGCTGCAAAACTTCATCTGAAGCCTCAAAAAACAGAATATCCAGATCACAGCCATTCCGCCTGAGCTCTTCGAAAGTCGCCTGCTCATCAGCCAGAAAGCCGCGGTTGCGAACATCGGTGACCACCGCAACTTCGGTTGCCTCATTCAGACCGACCTCAACCCGCTGCATAAAAGACGGCAGCATCACCAGCGGCAGATTGTCCACAACGAAAAAACCCTGATCTTCCAGCACCCGTGCCGCGGTACTCTTGCCAGATCCAGACATCCCGGTGATGATCAGCAGATGACGGCTCATTCCAGATTATCTCCGATGATCGTATGTGCATGCAGGCGAGCCGCTTCAGCCATCCGCTTTTCCAGCAGCTCCTGAAATTCCCGCGCGCTGTGATAGCCCATCTCTTTGAGTAACTGATTGCGGGCCGCCACCTCAACAATAGAACTGACATTGCGCCCGGGGCCAACCGGAATTTTCAATAACGGGAGCTGGACTCCATGCAGTTCATAGCTCTGCTCTTCGAGTCCCAGTCGATCGTATTCCTTGCCCTCTTCCCAATCGACCAGTTCGACCACCAGGTCAATCTTTTTTCGTTCACGGATCGCCGCCACTCCGAACAGGTGCTTAATATTCAGAATGCCCAGGCCTCGGATCTCCATATGGTAGTGCAGCAGATCCATCCCTTCGCCGAAAATGACCGACGGAAGCTTTAACCGGACCTTAATGACATCGTCAGCAACCAGCCGGTAGCCGCGCAAAATCAATTCCAGGGCACACTCACTTTTACCGACGCCACTTTTCCCCTGCAGCAAAACCCCGACGCCGAGGATATCGACCAAAACCCCATGCAGGGTGGAGGTCGGCAAAAGCCGCTCCTCCAGGAACTTGGTAATCAGGGAGATGAAATCAGAGCTTAAATGACTGGTCTTAAGCAGGGGAATATTTGCAGCATCCGCTGCAGCGAGGATATAATCAGCAGCAGCCTGATCTTTGGTGATAATCAGGCAGGAAAGATTCTTTTTGCAGAGGTTATGAAATTGTTCTACCGCTTTAGCGTGCGGCATTTCATCCAGAAAGCTTAATTCCGTGGAACCGAGCACCTGAATCCGGTCAGGATGCAGATTGGTGCTGTAACCAGCAAGTGCCAGGCCCGGCTTTTGAATTCGCGGAACCGACACCTGATTGCCAAGTCCGCCGGCGCCGGCCAAAAGCTCCAGGTCAAGCCCCGCCTCTTTCTCATCAAGAATTTCCTGGATCGTCAGTTCAGCCATATTTCCGGGAAGTCAGCCAACGCAGCGCCGCTGGGCTATGAAGTCTGCCACAATCCTTCTCTGCAGCAGGTCGATAAAATATCACATCAGGATCAATCTTCTTCGTCAAGGATAACCTGGTAAATCGCTTTCTGATCTGTGGCCTCAAGCAATTTCTGGCGAACCGAATTATCTTTTAACAGCTTGGAAATCCGGGCCAGGGTTTTTAAATGAACTCCAACCGACTCCTCAGGAGCCACCAGCAGAAAGAACAGATGGGCCGGCTGGCCATCCATCGACTCGAAGTCGACTCCCGACCGACTGCGGCCAAACGCAAGCATAAGCTCAGGAAGACCGCCAAGCTTGCCATGCGGAATAGCAACCCCATCGCCGATGCCGGTACTGCCGAGCTTTTCCCGCTCCTGCAAAACCTGAATGACCTGATCTCGGTTCAGGCCACTCCGAGAGGCGACCAAAGCATCCGTCAGCTCCGCTAGGGCACGGTTTTTATCAACCGCCTGAAGATCGGCAACGATCGCTTCAGGGTTTAAAAGTTCAGAAATTTTCATGCTCATGATAATAAATGCTCTGGAAGTAATATATGGCGGGCGCTGGGAAAATCCGCAGCACCCGCCGTCGATTGATTAACTGCCCTGGGGGACGATCAGTCCATAGTTACCGTCCTTGCGACGATAAACAACATTCATCTCTTCGGAATTGTCATCGGTAAAAACCAGGAAATCCTTATGCAGCAGATCCATCTGCATCACCGCTTCTTCAACCGACATCGGTTTGACGAAAAAGGAGTGACTGCGAATAATTTCCGGGCTTGCTGTTTCAGCGTCAACGCTCGGAGCAGAAATAACCGTTTTTTCAATTTTTCGCTGAACGCTGCTGCTGTTTCCCTTGTGTCGCTTAAGTTTTTCTTTGTAACGTTTTAACTGCCGCTCGATTTTATCGACCATCAGGTCAATAGCGGCGTACATATCATCTTTTTCTTCGGTGCTTTTCATGGTCAAGCCTTTGGCGACCATGGTGACCTCGGCACGATGATGAATTTTCTTCTGTACCGAAAGCACCACCTGGGCATCGATCGGCTCCTCAATGTACTTCTTAACCTTGGCCAGTTTCTCTTCCACATAGCTACGGACGGCTTCACTGCTTTCCATGTGACGGAAGGTAACGGCAATTTGCATAGAACAAACCTCCTTCGAAGAACGGAGCCCGGAACAGGCTCCGGATTAGGTAAAGTATAACGCAGATCCAATCAGGAAACATCCGTCTCTCTCCGCGTAGGGGCGAATAGAATCAGCAAATCAAAACAGACGTTTACGCTCGGTAGAAGAGCCGATGCCGAGCATCTCCCGGTATTTGGTGACGGTTCGCCGGGCAATATTGATCTCCTGCTCCTTAAGCAGAGCGACGATCTTCTGATCGGAGTAAGGTTTTTTCGGATCTTCAGTCGCAACAATCTCTTTAATCCGGTTTTTCACACTTTCTGAAGCTACCGAGTCACCATCCGCGGTATTGATGCCACTGTTAAAGAAAAACTTCAGCTCGAACAACCCCTGCGGCGTCTGCACATATTTATTGGTCGTCACCCGGCTGACGGTCGATTCGTGCATTTCGATATCTTCCGCGACATCCCGCAGAACCAGGGGTTTGAGATGCTCGATGCCATGATCGAAAAAGGCCCGCTGAAACTTAACGATGCTTTTGGTGACCTTATAGATCGTACGCTGGCGCTGATGAATACTCTTGATCAGCCAGACCGCACTGCGCATCTTGTCCTGGATATATTCGCCGGCTTTTTTATCAACACTGGACGAATCGGTCAGCGCACTGCGGTAAAAGGAATTGATCCGCAGGTTCGGCAGGCCTTCATCGTTCTGGGTCACCACGTACTCATCACCGACTTTATGTACAAAGATATCCGGCGAGATATAGTGCACATCCTCTTCGTTATAAGCACGGCCGGGGCGAGGATCCAACTCCGAGATCAACTTGGCGGCGGCCAAAACCTCATCCACGGAGACCTTCAGCGCTTTGGCGATCACCGGATACTTGCGTCCTTCGAGCTCGCTGATAAAATCGCGCAGGATGGTCGCGGCCAGGCTCTCACTGAGATCAAGTCGTTCCAACTGCAGCAGCA
The DNA here is from genome assembly GCA_947259715.1 of uncultured Desulfuromonadales bacterium. Lineage (GTDB taxonomy): Bacteria > Desulfobacterota > Desulfuromonadia > Desulfuromonadales > Geopsychrobacteraceae > Malonomonas. The sequence goes on along the minus strand of CAMYNR010000207.1, from coordinate 22,653 downwards.
GGCACTCCTGAAGGTTGTAGCAGGCGATTCCGGGGGGATCGAATTTGCGCACCAGGTTGAGCGCCTCTTCAAAGACCTCAACCGGCAGCTGGGACGAGCTCGCCAGCTCCTCGAGGGAAGCATGCAGATAGCCGACATCATCCAGATTGCCAATAATTTCTGCTGCTGCCAGACGCTTGTCGTTCTCGATTGAAGAAAGGCTCAGTTGCCACATCAGATGGTCGATCAAACTGGTCTGCTTGGTCAGCAGACTCTCGTAGCTGGGCCGTTCCTCCTGATCTTCATAAGCATCCCGGGAGTCTCCACTGCTCAGGCTATAGCCTTCCAGATAGGTCTGCCAGTCGATATCCGACATCCCTTCCGCTTCAGCCTTAACCTCTTCCCCGGGTTGATTCTCATTGGCGGGGGCCACCTCTTCTTCGCCACTGACAGCCTGCTCTTCCCGCTCGTCCTTGGGGTCAGTCCCCTCTTCCAAGAGCGGATTTTCCGCCAGTTCCTGAGTCACGACATCGACCAGTTCCATCCGCGACAACTGCAGCAACTTTATCGCCTGCTGCAGCTGAGGGGTCATAACCAGCTGTTGACTCAGCTTTACCTGTAATCGAAGATCGAGTGCCATAGGTTCTTTCTGTGTAATATCCTTGAAATTATTTATTCGATACTAACACTACCAGATGGAAATGTCTTGAGGCAAAGCACTCAGAGAGTGAACTTGTCACCTAAATAAATTTCGCGTGCGACGCTGCTTGAGGCGATCTGCTCCGGGGTCCCGTACTCAAGCACCTTCCCCGCGTTCAAAATATAGGCCTGATCGCAAACGCCAAGGGTTTCTCGGACATTATGATCGGAAATCAGGATGCCGATCCCCCGCTCCTTGAGCTGAAAGATGATATTTTGAATATCGATCACAGCAATCGGGTCGATCCCGGCGAAGGGCTCATCAAGCAATAAAAAAGCCGGTTCAAGAACCAGGGAACGGGCAATTTCCACCCGCCGCCGCTCGCCACCGGAGAGAGCGTAGCCATGTGAATTGCGAATATGCCCGATACGCAACTCTTCCAGCAACTCCTCCAAGCGCTCCTGGCGCTGGCCGGAGTTCAACTCCAGGGTTTCCAGAATGGCCAACAGATTCTCTGCCACGGTCAGCTTACGAAAAACCGAGGCTTCCTGAGGCAGATAGGAAATTCCAGCCCGGGCGCGCTTGTACATCGGCAGCCCGGTAATCTCCTGCTCATCCAGATAGACAGCCCCGGAATCGGGGTTGGCAAGGCCGACAACCATGTAAAAACTTGTCGTTTTCCCTGCTCCGTTTGGCCCAAGCAAACCAATCACCTGGCCTGAGGAGACCTCCAGGTCGACGCCATCAACGACAGCACGCCCGGAATAGGTTTTCTGTAAGCCACGAGCCCTGAGATTACGCTTCACTGTTGCCCCTGTTTAGGGAAGAAAATCGCCCGGACCCGACCGTCATCACCACTTTTCACCTGGCTCCGCTCTTCATTGAGAAAAACCGTGATCTCTTCGCCAGCGACCTGGTTCTGCCCCTGATGTACCTTGGCATTGCCGATCAACACCAGAGTGCCTGCTTGCTGTCGGTAAATAGCCCGATCAGCGGTTGCTGTCCGGTCCAACTGGACAACCCGGACCTGACCAAATGCTTCCAACCGATCGACCTTGTCTTCTTCCGGCAGGGAGTAGACGACCAGCTTGTCGCAGTACAGGGTCATATCACCCTGCTTGGCGACCACCTCGCCGCTGAAAATCGCCTGGCGCTGCTGCTGGTGCGCCTCAAGCCTTTGCGCCGTAATTTCCACCGGTAAATCGGCGGGTTGCGGCAGGCTCTGCTCTGCAGCCCAACTTGAAAAAGGGATAAGCAGGCACCATAGCTGTAGACACAGAAGCAATTTTTTCACGGTTGCGCCTCTTCCTTCTCATTCGGTAACAGCAACATCCAGACATCCTTGTTGACCTGCAGGCGGCCGCTCTCAACCTCGACCTGCAAGCCGACACCGGTCAATTCCATTTGTGGCGAAAAGAACCGGATCGGCTCGTCGGTACTCAATTGTCGTCGCTGATCGTCGTAGTGCAGGCGTTCTGTGAGGAGCGTTTCCCCTGTTGCTGTGGTCACCTCGACCTGCCCCCAGACCTCGACCTGCCGTTGCTCCTGCTCAAGCTTACCGTGCCGGGCTTTGAGATGAATATCGCCAAACCGGCCGGAATCATACAACGTCAGACGTACCGCCTCCAGCAGGGCCTGATTGTTTTCACGCTGATATTCGGCCTGGGCCGCATCCAAAGTCCAACTTCGCTTGCCATCTTCATTTTGCGTGTAATGCAGTTCTTCCAGCGCCAGATCAATTTGACTCGGCAGAGCTTCAAGCAGGTCCTCTGGCGACTGCTGGAGAAAATATTGCCAGAGCATGAAGCCGATCACGGCAACGGCGAGGAGGATCAAGGTGGCCAGCAGCCTGCGCAGGTTAAACATGCATTCCTCTTCGCCTGATTGATTTTATAGCACCACCGCTCAAAACTGTAAATATTTTCTAATTATCAGGCGTCGAAGTAGCGACAGGTCAGCTCGTCCCAGTGCCCTGCCTGCTTCAGCAAGAGGTCACAGATCTCCCGTACCGCACCGCGCCCACCAGGGCGCGAAGCAACATAATCGACCAGCGGCAGCAAATCAGGGACGGCGTCGGCGACAGTCGCGCTGAAACCGACCCGGCGCAGAATCGGCAGGTCAACCACATCGTCACCAACGTAAGCGACCTGCTCGTCTTTCAGTCCCAGGGTGGCGAGGATCTCCTCATAGGGACCCAGTTTGGTCAGAGCCTTTTGATAGAGGATCTCAATCCCCAGCTCAGAGGCGCGCTTACTGACCACCTGCGACTGTCGCCCGGTAATAATCCCGACCTGGATGCCAGCCCGCTGGACTAATTTCAGGCCATGCCCGTCTTTAACATCAAAAGCCTTCAGTTCACCGCCCTGGTTGTCATAAATAATCCGGCCGTCGGTCAGAACACCGTCAACGTCGAGGAGCAGCAGTTTAATTTTTTTCAGCTTGGCTTGCATCAGACCACTCCCGACTTGAGCAGATCATGCAGATGGACAACACCAACCGGAACCGTTCCATCCTCATCGTCAAAAACAAAGAGCGAGGTTATGGAATGCGACTCCATAATCTGCAGCGCCTTGGCCGCCAGATTACGGCGCAAGATACGCTTTGGCGATCGGGTCATTACCTCAGAAATCGGCATCTGCAAACTCTCCAGACCCTTTTCCATAATTCTGCGCAAATCACCATCAGTAAACACGCCGACCAGGTTATTATCCGCATCGACAATCCCGGTCACGCCAAGTTTCTTGCTGGTAATCTCGAACAGGGCATCGCGCAACAGAGTCTGCGGTGCCACCAGGGGGATATCCTTGCCGGTATGCATCAGGTCTTCAACCCGCAGCAGCAATTTCTTGCCGAGCGCGCCGCCGGGATGAAACAGGGCAAAGTCTTCAGCCTTAAAGCCGCGCTCGACCAGCAGTGCGACCGCCAGGGCATCGCCCATCGCTAGCGTGGCGGTGGTACTGGCGGTCGGAGCCAGCCCCAGCGGGCAGGCTTCTTCAGCGACACTGATATCCAGGTGCACATCGCCGGCGATGGCGAGAGTGCTTTTCGGATTTCCCGACATCGACACCAACGGCAGCCCCATCCGCTTGATAACCGGCAGAATCCGGCAGACCTCCTCGGTCTCTCCGGAGTTGGAGATGGCGACAACCACATCCCCCTTGGCGAGCATGCCGAGGTCGCCATGGATCCCTTCGGCGGGATGGAGAAAGAAGGTCGGCGTTCCGGTTGAGGCCATGGTCGCGGCGATCTTCTGACAGATCAGCCCGGACTTGCCCATGCCGGTGACCACCACCTTACCCTGACAGGCAAGGATGATTTCTACCGCCCTGGAAAAATCGCCATTCAGCCGGGATTTAAGCGCCAGGATTGCATCAGCTTCGATCTGTAAGACATTCTTCGCGGTTTCGAGCATCAATGGTCGACTCCTGAAACATCCTGCTTGAAAATGGCATCGATCGCCAGCACCTGCTGCAGCATCGCCTTGACCTGACCGAGAGGCAATGAATTCGGCCCATCGCAGAGGGCCTGATCAGGGTTCTCATGGACTTCCCAGAACAGCCCGTCGATGCCGGTCGCGGCGGCGGCGCGGGACAGGGCGCCAACATACTGGCGCTGCCCGGAGGAGGCGCCGCCGGCCCCGCCCGGCAACTGCACCGAGTGGGTGGCGTCAAAAATGACCGGATCGCCCATTTCACGCATGATCACCAGCGAACGCATATCGGTGACCAGGTTGTTGTAGCCGAAGGAGGCGCCGCGCTCGGTCAACAGCACCTGGTCGTTGCCGGTCGAGGCGATCTTGTTGATGCCGTGCTCGACGTCCCAGGGAGCAAGGAATTGGCCCTTCTTCAGGTTAATCGGCTTGCCGGTTTTGCCAGCCGCGACCAGCAGGTCGGTCTGGCGACTAAGGAAGGCCGGAATCTGCAAAATATCCAGCACATCGGCAGCGGCGGCGACCTGGCTGACATCATGAACGTCGGAGATCACCGGCAAAGCGAACTGAGCTTTGACCTTCTCCAGAATCCGCAACCCCTCTTCAATGCCCGGGCCACGGTAGGAACTGACCGAGGTGCGGTTGGCCTTATCGTAAGAGGCCTTGAAAATCAGTCCGCAACCCAGTTCACCCGTGAGGACCTTCAGGCGCTCGGCGATCCGCAGGGTCATCCCCTCATCTTCAATGGCACAGGGCCCGGCAATCAGAACCAGTGGCTGTTGACCGCCGAAGCAGGTTGAACCGACGGAAATTTTCTTGACCATGGCTTACTCCTGATGCTGCTTAAGGCAGGCGCCGACGAAAGACTCGAACAGCGGATGCGGCTCCATCGGCCGGCTGCGGAACTCGGGGTGAAACTGACAGCCAAGGAACCAGGGATGTTCGGTCAGCTCAACAATTTCAACCAGATCGGACTCCGGATTGATCCCGGAGATGACAAGACCACATTCAGCCAGCTGATCGCGATAGGCATTATTGAACTCAAAGCGATGGCGATGCCGGTCCTCGATATTTTTCTGTCCATAAATGCGTCGCGCCAGGGTGTTCTCCACCAGGGAGCAGGGATAGGAACCGAGGCGCATGGTCCCGCCTTTGGAACGCACCCCTTTCTGGCTTTCCATCAGATCGATGACGGCATGCTCGGCAGTTTCGTTGAACTCACGAGAGTATGCATTTCCGATCCCGCAGACATGGCGCGCATACTCAACCACAGCCATCTGCATCCCCAGACAGATCCCGAAAAACGGAATTTTCTTTTCCCGAGCGTGCTTGATCGCGGCAATCTTCCCTTCGCTGCCGCGCTCGCCGAAACCGCCGGGCACCAGAATCCCGTCGACCTGATCAAAAGTACCGTTGATCCCGTGCCGCTCGATCGCTTCGGAATCGATGTAGGTCAGGTTCACCTTGCAGTTATTGGCGATGCCACCATGGGTCAGCGCCTCAGCCAGCGACTTGTAGCTTTCCGTCAATTCGACATATTTACCGACAATGGCGATGCTGGTCTGTTTGGCCGGCTCGTTGACCCGGGAAATAATCCGCTCCCAGGGGGCCAGGTCGGGGGCCTTGGTCCAGATATTCAGATACTCGACAATCCGCTCATCCAGGCCCTGCTCATGCAGCGCCCTGGGAACTTCGTAAATCGAGTCAACATCCCGTGCCGTGATCACCGCTTCATCCGGAACATTGCAGAACAGGGCGATCTTCCCTTTCATGTCATGGGGGATCTCCCGATCACAGCGACAGAGTAGAATGTCGGGCTGGATACCGATTTCGCGCAACTCCTTGACACTGTGCTGGGTCGGCTTGGTCTTCAGCTCGCCTGCGGTCGGAATATAGGGGACCAGGGTCAGATGAATATAGAGGACATTGTCGCGCCCACGATCGGAGCGGAACTGGCGGATTGCTTCAAGAAATGGCAGCGACTCAATATCGCCGACGGTCCCGCCGATCTCGACGATGGCAATATCCACTCCCTTAGCATTATCGAGAATCTTCTGCTTAATCTCGTTGGTGATGTGCGGGATAACCTGCACGGTTCCCCCGAGATAATCGCCGCGGCGCTCTTTCCGAATCACCGAGTCATAGACCTGGCCGGTGGTAAAATTCGATTTTCGCGAAAGTTTGGCCGAGGTATAGCGCTCGTAGTGCCCCAGGTCGAGGTCGGTTTCTGCCCCATCATCCGTAACGAACACCTCGCCGTGCTGAAAGGGGCTCATGGTGCCTGGATCGACATTGATGTAGGGGTCCATCTTCTGCATCGAAACCTTCAGCCCGCGGGCCTCCATCAGGGCACCAATTGATGCCGCCGCCAAACCCTTACCGAGTGAAGAAACCACCCCACCGGTGACAAAGAGAAACTTCGTCTTCATCGTCAATCCTGCTCCTTGAAAAAATATGTGAGAACCCGCCCGGAAGCGTTCCGGCAGACCTGAGCCAAGAAACTTTCCGAAGGCGGGCGAAAGACTGATTCTACACAGAAACAGGACCGAAGAAAACCCCGATCCTGCAAAAAACCGTCCATTCTCGTGAGATTCCCATATCCTATTGTTTTCGCTTGCCATTTTCCACGGCAATCAGCCGTAAAACCCGTTCCAGGTCAGCCGGGGTATCGACCCCGTGGCAATCGAATTCCGTTTCCGCCACATGCAATTTCACCCCATGCTCAAGGGCACGCAGTTGCTCAAGATTTTCCAGACTCTCCAGAGGGGTCTTGGGCAGCGCCGGATACTGCAGCAGAAACTCACGCCGGTAGACATACAGGCCAATATGGCGGAATAATTTCAGCTGGGGCAGCTGCTTAGCCAGCTGCTCAGGGGTCAAGTCCCGCGCCCAGGGGATCGGCGCGCGGGAAAAATACAGAGCCAGGCCCTGCTGGTCCTTGACCACCTTGACCACGTTGGGGTTGAACAGGTCATCAACCTCTTCAATTGGCCCCGCCAGGGTGCCCATCTTAATCGTCTGATCCTGCTGCAAGGGCGCGACCGCCTGGTCGATCATCAGCGGATTGATCAGCGGTTCATCCCCCTGCACATTGACAATCAACTCACTGTCGATGCGTGCTGCAACCTCCGCCAGGCGATCAGTCCCCGTCGGGTGATCGGGGCGGGTCATCATCACCTCGCCGCCAAACCCCTGCACCGCCGCTTCAATCCTGGCATCGTCGGTGGCAACGATCACCCGCTCAATACTCGAAGCTCCCTCCACCTGTCGGCAGACATGCTGGATCATCGGCAGACCCTGGATCAGGGCCAGCGGCTTCCCCGGGAAACGGGTTGAGGCGTATCGGGCGGGAATAATCGCGGTGGCTTTCTGCATAACGGGGTCCTTTGCGTTGCATGACAAAAAATCAGGATAGTTGCCCGAATCGGCTGGTCTGTCAATCGACAATTCCTCAAACCTGAGCCGGCAGATAAAGTCGGGCGATCCGCTTGGTCAGGGAATAGATCCGCTTGAGGCTGTCTGTCAGTTCAAATTCTAGCTGCAAAATCTCCAAACGCTCCTCGCCACTGATCGCCAGGCTTTGCGATTTCCGCCGAAAGGCGGCCTCGACGGCCTGATTCACCTCAGTCCGCAGAGCGATCACCTCCTGGGCGGCCAGCTGGTCGTTATCGACAATCGCCCGGACCGCGGACTCAAGAGCCAGATAAACCTTTTCATGCAGGGTAGCAATAAGCATCAGCGTGGTTTCGCTCGGCATAAGATTGCGTTGGATCATCTTCAGCCCCAGTTCCGATAGATCGGTCTCCAAAACATCGCCGATGCCCTCCAAAGTATCGGCCGCCTGGGACAGCTGAAAAAACTCCAGCGATTCAGCATCGGTCAACTGTCGCTTTCCGACCCGGTTCAAATAGCTGATAATTTCCGCATGCAGGATATCGGCCGCATCATCAGCCTTTTCAACCTCCCGATACATTTTGATATCACGCTGCTCCAAAGCGTTACGCGACATCGCCATCATCAGCTGAATCTGCTGGCCAAGGCCTCCGAGCTCCATACGGACCAGACGCAAAGCCGCCGAGGGGGTATCCAGAAGCTGTGGTTCAAGGTATTTCGGTGCGACGATGGGCCTGCCGGTCTCAGGTTCTCTCTCCGGCACCAGCCAGGTGACAAGCTTGGCCAGCTGGGGCGTAAAACCGATAAACAGCAGCGTATTGGCCACTTTGAACAAAGTGTTGGCGTTCGCGATCTGGCGGGGGGCGTCTGCGGACAAACGAGCCGTGCCGCTCAAGGTCTGCTGTTCGGGCGACAGCCAGGTCGCCAGCTGGGCTAACTGATCAACAAACCCAACCCAGATCAACACGCCAAAGACATTGAAAAGCACATGAAAAACAGCTGCCCGTATCGCCAGGCGCGGCTTTCCCAACGAAGCCAGCAAGGCGGTAACACAGGTCCCAACATCGGCCCCCAGGGCCAGGGCAATCCCTGCCGGCAAGGAAACAAAGCCCTGACTGGCCATGACGATTACGATGCCGATGGCAGCGGAAGAAGACTGGATCAGAGCGGTGAACAGGGCACCGACGAGAATCCCCAGGAGCGGATACTCCATCTGCTGCATCAGATCCAGAAAAGGCTGATAGTTGCGCAATGGATGCATCGCTTCGCTCATGACGTTCATGCCGAAAAACACCAGCCCGAGGCCAAGGAGAATCTTCCCGTAATATTTACTTCGCTCCTGCCGGGCGAAAAAGGTCATGCCAAAACCGACAGCGATAAATGCCAGAGCGACTTTGGTCACCTTAAAGGCAATGATCTGGCCGGTTATGGTTGTACCGATATTTGCTCCCATAATCACACCGATCGACTGACTTAAAGACATCAGTCCGGCACTGACAAAACCAACCACCAGGACGGTCGTGACGGAGGAGGATTGAATCACTGCTGTCACCAGGGCACCGACAAAGGCCCCGCTGAAGCGATTGGAGGTGAGCTTGGCGAGAAAACTCTGCATCTGTACGCCGGCGGCAGCCTTCAGCGCATCGGTCATCTCGCCCATGCCGAGCAGAAACAGAGCCAGACCACCGAACACCCCCATCGCCATGGTTCCCAGAGTCAATTCATGGGCGCCAATATCGGCAGCCCGGAGAGACAGAGGCAGGACAAGCAGAGGCAACACAAGGAGGATTCTGTACAGGAGAGATCGACTGCTGGGCATAGCTCTGGCTCCAGGCAAGAACTGGGAATGAGCTACCAGTATACCGGAATCTCAGCAGAAACGTGAACAGGAACTAATCACATTGAGAGAAATCAGGGTGTCTGCTTGCGCCGGCGGGCAAGCAACAGCCAGACCAGGCCGCAACCAGTAGCCAGCAGACAGCTGTAAGCAAACAGATCGCCAAAGCGGGTGTAAATGGTCTTTTCACTGCCCAACCCCACCTGATCGACCAACACAGTTGACTCAAAAAGGGGCCCGGCGACTTTGACCTCCCCGGAGGGTGCGATGAGCGCTGAAATTCCGGTGTTGGCAGCCCGGGCAACCCAGATGCGGTTTTCAATGGCGCGAAAACGGGTCATTGCCAAGTGCTGGTACGGAGCCGATGACCGCCCGAACCAGGCATCATTGGTCAAATTGACCAACAAACTGCTTCCCTGACGAACATAATCCCTGGCCAGCTCAGGAAAAATAGCTTCATAACAAACCAGCACCCCAAGCTTATGACCGTTCAGCGACAGCGGATTCACCACCCCCGGAGAGAAGTCGCCGACCCCGACCACCAGCTTGTTGATAAAGGAAAGTAGGCTGCCTAGCGGCACATATTCGCCGAAAGGCACCAGATGAATTTTATCGGAGCGGCCGAGTTCATCCCCTTGCGGAGAGAACAGAAAAGCACTATTGAAGTAGCGATAACTGTCCCCTGCCTGCTCATAGGCAGGGCTGCCAACCAGAAGATAGTTACCGGTCTGTTGTGGCAGCCGCCTTACCTCCTCGGCCAATGCTAAAGGATCCTGAAGAAAAAACGGTGTCGCTGCCTCCGGCCAGATGGTCAGCTGCGTGCCCTGCTCAGCGGCCTTAAGGGACAGCTGCCGATAAGTCTCGACGGTCGTCTGCCGGTGGTCCGGGCTCCATTTAATCGCCTGATCGATGTTACCCTGCACCAGAGCGACTGTCAGAAGATCTTCCCGCTGCTCAAGCGGCTGCTGCATGCGCCAAAAGCCATAGCCCAGATGGCTGATACAGACCATCAATGTCGCTGCGACCCCCAACCAGGCCAGTTTTTTTTCTGGAGAGCGCAAAATCCAGGCAAGACTGCAATTGACCAGGACCAGCAGAAAACTGACGCCGTAGACTCCGGTCACATCTGCGCTCTGAATCGCGGCACTGAAATTCTGCTGCGAGTAACCGAGCAAAGCCCAGGGGAATCCGGTCAGCAGCAGGCCCCGCAGGTATTCCAGCGCGACCCAGATAGCTGGCATGCTAACCAGGACCGGTATCCGCAAGCCGCTCTCCAGGCGGCAGCTTAGCCAGGTTGCAGCGGCAAAAAAGAGCGCCAGATAACCGACAAGAAAAAGATAGGCGAACAAAGAAGGTATGGGGTGCAGACCACCATAGGTGGTCATGACAATATTCACCCAATAGAGGACCGCTGCAAAGAATGCGCAACCGGCCGACCAACCGCTGGCAAAGGGGCGTCGACGCATGACCAGCAACAACGGGACCAGGGCGACCCAGGCCAAAGGATAAAAGTCCGGTCGCGGAAAAGCGGCCGCCAGCAGCAGGCCGGACCCGGCAGAGATGAGACAGGTTCGATTCAAAAAAGCCATTCGGTTCAGGATTCGACTGTGGCGGGAGGTTTTTCGCTGGGAAGGATTCTTAATTGCCGGATGGCGCGTTGATCGCCGAGCACCACCAACATCTCAAGATCACCGATATTGACACGCTCTCCAGCGGCCGGCACCCGCCCCAGCTGCTCAACCACGTAGCCGCCGACCGTATCAAATTTTTCCCGCTCGACGGCGATGTCGAACTGGGTTTCGAACTCTTCAATATTCAGACGACCGTCTACCAGAACGCTGCCGTTCGGCTCTTCGACAATCCACTCCTCTTCCAGATCGTATTCGTCCTGGATATCTCCGACGATCTCTTCAATCAGATCCTCGATGGTCACCAAACCGGAAGTGCCGCCATATTCGTCAATGATGATCGCAATATGCACCCGCGACTCGCGAAACTCCTTAAGCAGGTCGCTGACCAGCTTAGATTCCGGAACCAGCAGCGGGGGCCGCAGCACATCATCCAGCTGAATTTCATCCAGCGGCTGCCCCCAGTAACGGAGCAGGTCCTTGGCGTAAATCAAGCCGATGATGTTATCGTTATTTTCACGATAAACCGGAATTCGCGAGTGCCCCGACTTGAGAATGGCTTTAAGAATATTGCTGAGCGACTCTTCGCAGTCGACACAGATCATATCGGTGCGCGGGACCATGATTTCCCGGACGATCGTTTCATCCAACTCCAGGATCGACTGAAGCATGTCCCCTTCATCTTCATCGATGATCCCCTGCTGCTCTGAGGCATCGATCAATTCCTGCAGTTCCTCTTCGGTGCTCGCTTGCGGTCGGCTCCGAAACAGCTGCCGCAACTTACCTGACCAACTACTCGACTCCTGCGAATTATCGCTTTCCACGCTTGGCCCTCACTTCAGTTTTGTAGATAGCCATTACTTGTCAGAAACTCTTGCTTAAGCAGGGAGAAAATCTCCCGCTCCCGCGCTTCCATCTGTTCCGCCTGCAGCGCCGTGCCCCGCTCGTGGTCATACCCCAGCAGATGCAAGATGCCGTGCAGCAACAAAAACACCAGCTCATGCTCAAAAGGGATCTGTGCCTCGGCCGCGTCACTGGCGGCCCGCTCGGCGGAAATCACCACATCGCCAAGCAGCGTCGGCGTCAGCTCTGCCCCCTCCCCTTCCTGCATGGCGAAGGAGATGACGTTGGTCGGCCGGTCCCGCTGCAGGTAGTCGCGATTGATCTCCTGAATCCCGGCGTTATCGAGAATCAGAATCGACAGTTCCGCATCAGGAGATGCCAAGACGTTTAAGATCCTCTGCGTTACCTTTCGTAGCGGGCGCTTCAGGATCTTTTGTTTCCTCTGCCGATTCTCGATCTGAATTCTCATGCTTTTCCACTGTCTTTACAACCACCGCTTCCCGGTCACTACGGTCGCTCTTTTCCCGCACGATATGCACCGGCTCGGGGTAATCAACCCGGTGGTGGAACGATCCGGCCAACACCCGGTTGAAGCTCTTGGCGATCAGGTGAAGATCCTTCAGGGTCAACTCGCACTCATCCAGTTGCCCATCAATGAAGATATTGTTGATCAGCTTTTGCACCATCCCCTGAATCCGGGCCGGGGTCGGATCCTGCAGGGTGCGACTGGCCGCCTCAATCGCATCAGCCAGCATGATCAACGCCGCTTCTCGGGTCTGAGGCTTGGGCCCATGATAGCGATAATCCCGCTCGTCCGGTTGGGGCATATCGGCGCCGGTCTGATTCTTGGCCCGGTCGTAAAAAAACTTGATTAAGGCGGTGCCGTGATGCTGCTGAATAATATCGATCAGTTCGGCGCCCAGCTTATGTTCCCTGGCCAGCTCAACGCCGTCCTTGACATGGGAGGTCAGGATCAGGCCGCTCATTGATGGCGCCAGCTTGTCGTGACGATTTCTCTGACCGCCAGAATTTTCAATGAAATAAAGCGGTTTCTTGACCTTGCCGATATCGTGATAGTAAGCAGCCACCCGCGACAGCAGGGGGTTGGCATTGATCGCTTCGGCAGCTGATTCAACCAAATTACCGACCAGGATCGAATGATGATAGGTTCCCGGCGCCTCAACCATCAACTGGCGCAGGATCGGCGAATTCATATTGGCCAGTTCCAGCAGCTTGATATCGGTGGTGTACTTGAAAAAGGATTCCACCAGCGGAATAGTACCGTTGACAAACACCGCGCTGAGCAGACCGCCGAACAGACCGAAACAGACCTTCCAGGCAAGCTGCAACTCCAGGCTGCGGCCGGCGAGAAAATGAATCCCGATCAACAGCGCAGCGTTGGTCAGGCCGACCCACATCCCGGCCGTATAGAGGGTTGTCCGCTCCTGACATTGGCGGACCCCATTTGCTCCGACCAGACCGCTGGCCAGTGCGTAAAAGGCCATAAACAGGCTATTGCCGAACAGCACCCCGACCAACAAACCACAGAGAACCGCAAACAGCAGGGCGGTCTCCGAGTTGAGGACGATGCGCACCAGCATTGCACCCATGGCAAAAGGGATGGCGTAGTAATAGGCGGAGGAATCAACGTAGGCAAAGGTATTGCCGAGCCCGGTGGCGACAAAGATGGCCACCTTGATAAGCGCAAACAGGGACAAAAAAACCACCGCCAGAAACAGCAGGTCACGGGAGTCAGGACGGAATTTACGGATGTTCCCCTGGGCAAAATGAAAGCCGATATAAATGATCAGCAGAATGCAGATCAGCAAACCCATCGCGGTCTGCAAACTGCGGTTGTCACGACCGGAATCACGAATAGCCCGCAACTTGGTGATCTGCTCAGCGGTCAGGCGCTCCCCTTCCCGGACAATCATCTCCCCTTTTTTCACCTGAAAGAGGACCGGCTTGACCTCAGCCCGCGCCTGCTGACGACGTTTTTCGGTTTCCTGCTGATTGTAGGTCAGGTTTGGTCGCAATTGCTGCTGAACCAGCTTCAGCAAAGTCTGGTGCTGGACAGCGTTGAGATTGGGAATTTCACTGAGCAGCTGTTTGGCCTGATCGAGAGCCTCACTCAATCCGGTTGCCTGCGACGCCCGGTTTTCTTTGAGGGCTTCGCCGCCAACCAGCGCCTGGACCAGGATGCCGCGCTCGCGGTCGGCTTCAAAGACCTGCAGGTTGGCCACGATCGGTTGATTGAAAACCTTGCTCAGCAGCTCACCCGCCAGGCTTGAAACCTCCTGATCAGCCGGCAATTGCAGCAGCGCCTGATATTCAGCCAGGGTCAGCGGGACGCCAAAATCGGACTCCAGCTGCGGGAGCAGCTCCTCTTGGGTCGGCGGCTCTTCAGATGTCTGGGCGCTCTGCAGCAAGCTCAGCCCACTGCGGATCCGTTCGACAGCCTTACTGCCAGCGGTGGTATCAAAGTCATAGACTGGCGGAACCGCCGCCGAGGCTTCTTCCCGCTTGGCTTCGGTCAAAGGAACATCTTCCACCAGCAGATCCCGCGGCGACTTTATATCGCGGGAAGCAATATCTCCCGGGGTATGGTAATCGGGGATAAAACCACCCTTGGGAATGATCAGCAACGTCAGCAGGACGCCGAGCGCCAACAGCAACCAGAAGCCGAAGTTCCCCTTCCGGCGGTTCCGCAGTCCCTGCATTCCATCGCAAAGCACCATTGAGCGCTGGCGACGGATTTTTTCCCGTTCTTTTTTCGTCATAATTCCTCAAGCAGCTCCCGGTGCCCCCGGGAGACAACTACGCTCGTCCGCGGCGACCTGAATTGAGCACCCGGCGTTCGGCCACCTGATAAGCCTGGACGATCGACTGCACAATCGGGTGTCGTACCACATCGACATCCGAGAACTGGCTGAAAGCGATGCCCGGCACGCCGTCGAGGACGTCCATGGCATGCAGCAATCCAGAATGGGCATCGCGCGGCAGATCGATCTGGGTGACATCGCCTGTCACCACTGCCCGACTGCCGAAACCGAGGCGGGTTAAAAACATCTTCATCTGTTCGGCCGTGGTGTTTTGCGCTTCATCCAGAATGACAAAAGCATCGTTCAGGGTCCTACCACGCATGAAAGCCAGCGGTGCCACCTCGACAACGCCAGTGTCAACCAGGTTTCGGGCCTTCTCCAGATCGATCATGTCGTATAGCGCATCGTAAAGCGGCCGCAAATAGGGGTTGACCTTTTCCGCCAGGTCGCCCGGTAAAAAGCCGAGCTTTTCCCCCGCCTCCACTGCAGGGCGTACAAGCATGATGCGACTGACCTCTTTGCGCATCAGAGCGGCCACCCCCATCGCCATCGCCAAATAGGTTTTTCCGGTGCCGGCCGGGCCGATGCCGAAAACTACGTGATTCTGGCGAATGTTGTCGATATATTTTTTTTGCGCCAGGCTTTTCGGTGCGATGATTTTTTTGCGCGCCGAGACAAAAACCGTATCGAAAAAGATATCTTTGAGATTCGTTGAAGAATCGCTGGAAAGGATCCGGATGGCGTAATCGATGTCGGTCGGATAGAGCGGCATGCCGTCACGCAGCAACGCGCAGAGCTCTTCGAGTAAGCGCAACGCAATCTGAATCTGCGGCTTTTCACCTGACAGGTGAAGGCAGGTCCCCTTGCTGCCGAGACGGACCCCGAGCTTCTTTTCGATCAGTTTAAGATGCTGGTTTTGCTGACCAAACAGCTGGGCGGCCAGCGCAGCATCTTCAACCTCGAACAGTTCGCGAGGAGTCATAAGCGATATGTACCTGATTTAAGCATGAATTCACGGACCAAACCCTAGCACCAAAAGTGTCTTATTGCAAGATTCTGGACGCAGCTTTTCTCCGGCAAGAAAACGGCGAGATTTGCTATAATGATGAGCGATAAGAGCCTGAACTGTCACAGTGATTGGACTTCCATTGACCCAAGTAACCACGCCACAGATAATAAATGAGCAGAAAAACCAGCGGCTGGCTGACTTTATTTATGAGCTGAATGTCGCTCGGCGCAACCTGTCCCTCTACCCGCCTGAGCATCCCAAAATTGCCATCAGCCACAAAAAAGCCCTGGAGTTGCTGCAATTGTTACTTAAGCAAAGAGGCGAGCTCCATCTGGGGGTTGCTCCGGATGCCTTGATGCTTGACCAACAATGGCTGGAAAAGAAGAATCCAACCTTCCAGGAGTTCGCCAGGTTTCTCTACGACAGAGGGATTGCCGCAATCAGCTTCAAACGCGGTCTGACCTTGGCTCAACTGTTCAGATTGAACCAGCTGCTGCGTTCTGAAGCTGAAGTCATTGCCTCTTGCGGCGGCTTCCCTGAGCTGCTGCGTCAACAGCAGATCGAGCAGATCGAAATCGTCCCCATCGACTATGCCGCCTTTCAATTGGATCAGAGCAACTCTGCGATCGACCTGCCGGCGGAAAGAACTCTCTGGGAAAATTTCCTCCATGGGCTGCTGGCCGGCAGCCTTGATGCGGAGGGAACCCGCTTCAGCTGGCCCGAGCAACTCGATCCGGCCCTGGTCGCCGCGCTGCTGAACCAGAAGCTTCCCGCCGGCAATGACCCTCAGCGGCAGGGTCAGGCAGTGCGTTCTTTTATCGCCCGAATGCTCAATGCCAGGCCTGGGCAGCCCACGACCGAGCAGCCGATCCAGAAGCTTCCAGCATTGCTGGACAAACTGAGTCCCGATTTGCGCCAGAGCTTCCTTGACAACACCTTCACCGAACTGGACAAACAGCCGGAGAACGCAGAGAGTGTTCTCAACAATTTCCCTAAGGAGTTGTTGCTGGAGGCGCTTGAAAAGCAGAGCCAGCGACAGATGAAGATTTCGGCCCGGATGATCAAGCTGGTCCAACGGCTCTCCGTAGATCATGGGCCGATTCTCGACTCCCCCGCGGGGGAGGATAAGCCCCTGGAAAAGGATGTTATCAGAGCCCGCCTCGATGTCCTTTTTTCCGAGGAGCAACATGATCTTTACATGCCCTCCAGTTATCAGGGGGCACTGCGCGACATCCTTGATGAAGATCTCTCCAAGGTGATCCCGGAAGAGCGGAAAAAAGAGCTTAGAGCCACAATTGAGGCGGAACAGATTGAGCGGCAGTGCTGCGGTGTTATTTTCGAAATGCTGGACAGTCAGGTCGCCGCAGAAACGGAAGCCGCCCTGCAGCAGAACCTGGTCGAACTTTCCCGCTTCTTTCTGGATACCGGAGACTTCCTGACCCTTAAAGAGATTTACCAGAGCTGGTCAGAATTTCTTCACAGCGGCCGCTCCAAGGCGACCATCTTCGATGAGCAGGTTCTCGCCAACCAGACCCAGCTCAGCTTTATTATCGAGGTTCTGGACGGAATCGAGCTTTGGGGCAAGGAAAAAGCCCCGCAGCTGATCGCTCGACGCCACCAAACTGATCATGGAAGCCCTGAACGATGACCGCTGGTACCTGGTACGCAATCTGCTGATCGTGCTCGGCCAGCAACCGGAAAGCTCTGCGTTGCGGATTATCCATAAATTCATCGACCATCCTCATCCGCGCGTTCGTCAGGAAGCGATGCGACTCCTGTTCCGCGTCAATCCGGCCACCGCCAATCGGCAGCTGCTCAAGGAGCTGCGCAGCCGCAACCCGGAAAACCTGCAGGCGGCAATTCAGGTGGCAGACCTCAGTCAGGACCCGGCGGTCCTATCCCAGTTGCATGAACTCCTGCAAGAAAAGATCGCCTCCGATTCCGACCTGGACATTAAAATTCAATTGCTCAGCTGCCTGGCGAGAATCGGTCACGAGACCAGCCTGACCGTCCTGCAGGGCCTGCTGAAGCAAAAGAACCTGCTCCTGCGGCGGCGCCAGAAACGCTTTCAGCAGGAGATCATTTTCTCTATCGCCAGATTCCCCGGCCGGCTGGCTGAGCCTTTTTTACGACAAATTGCCGACCGCCGCCAGGGCAGCCTGGCCAAGCTGGCTCGGCAACAGCTATTACAACTGCAAAGGATAGAAGCATGAACGCCGGCGAAGAGAAATCTCTCCAGCTCTTCATCCGTCTGCTGACCACGGCAGCCACCAACGCCTCGCTCTACGCCCTTGAGCACCTGCAGGTGCAGCGCCTCTGCCGCCAGGCGCTGCAGGAGGCCAACCATCTGCTCGGCCTGCATGAAACCTTAACGTTCAAGGTCATAGATGGCCGCTTGATTTTCGTCAACCAACCGGTGGCGGTAAATCTGGCGGTGCAGAGACTGCTGCGCGCCCTGCAGCTCAAAGGGATCAGTCACCTGCAGATCGAATCGGGTGTTTATGCCGAAGAGCTGATCGCTCTGGTCGGACTGCTCAGCAAACGGCACAGTCAGCAGCAGCAGGTCAGCGACAGCGAACATATCAAATTCGGCAAGGTGGTCGTTCGCCACCGCGAGTCAGGCCAACTTGCCGAATCCGCTTTTTTGCAGCTGGCCCAGATCGCCGACGATGAGCTGGATAAATTCATGGAAATCTACGACAGCGTGCGCACCAACAAGCAGCTCAACATCACCGGCATCAACGAAATCGTCAACAGCTTCATCAACTCCTTCAGCAGCCAGAGCGACGCCTTTTTGGCGATCGCCCCGCTGCGCTCGATGGATGAGTACACCTATACCCATTCCACCAATATCTGCCTGCTCAATCTGGCTCAGGCGCGCCTGCTCGGCATTGAGGGGCCGCTGCTGACCGATATCGGCATCGCCGCCATGCTGCATGATGTCGGCAAAATGTTCATCTCACCGAATATTCTGGGTAAACGCGGTGCCCTGGATGACGAGGAATGGGAGATCATGCAGCAGCACCCGGTGCTTGGAGCCGAGTACCTGTTGAATACCCCAGGGGTGCCCCGCCTGGCGGTGATCACCGCTTTTGAGCACCACATGCGCTTCGATGGCGCAGGATATCCGAAAACCCGCCGCCCCTGGCAGCAGAACCTCTGCTCCTATATGACGGCAATCTCCGACACCTACGATGCCATGCGCACCCATCGAAGCTATGAGGAATCGCTTTCCCTCAAGGAGATTACTGATGTTATGCTCAAACTCAGCGGCAGCAAACTGCACCCACAATTGACCTATGGCTTTCTTCAGGTCCTTAACAGGCTGGACAAAAGCCGGGCAACGGCCAAGCAGGCGAGCAAGATTTCCTAAATTAAAATCACAATGCTACAATCAATTATATGGGTTGCCCTGAAAAGATACCGATCGCGCTGATGGGAAGAAATTTGACTGTGCATGAGAAAAACAATTCGGACGCCATCCTGGACACCCAGATTCTGTCCGATTTCATTTATGAGCTGAATATTTCCCGCCGCCATCTCTCCACCTACCCTCCCGGGCACCCGATGATCCTCAGTTCGACGGAAAAAGCCCTCGCTCTGCTCGGCCAGCTCTTCGACTTCAGGGAAACGGTGACGCTGGGCATCGCCCAAAATGCGCTGATGTTCGAACAGAACTGGCTCGACCGGAGTAATCCGGTCTATCGGGATTTTGCCGCAGCCTTGTTCAAAGCCGGCGTGGCCGCTATTCATTTTCATCGACAGCCGACTCCCAGCGAACTGGTCAGTGTTAACCAGCTGCTGCGCTCCGACCGGCAGACGATTGCGCAGAGCGGTGGCTTCGCCAGCCTGCTCGAACAATTGCAGGTCAACCACATCGAACTGACCCCGCTCGATTACAGCAACCTGCATGCCACGGATGAACAGCGCCTGGAAATGAGCCAGGATGCCAGACCCATCTGGCAGAATTTCCTCTCCGGTCTGCTCAGCGATTCCCTCGATCCGACCTGGGGAAAACGTGCCCGCATGGATAAATTTGACCCGAAGATCGTCGCGGAAGTGCTCAATCAGAAGTTTTCCGAGGCAACCGGCCAAAAGGAGCAACATTATGAGCGGGCGATCACCTCATTTCTCGGCAAGGTGCAGAGCCTGGACGAAAATGCTGAACTCAGCAGACAGCTTGGCTCGCTCATTTCTCAGCTCACCCCGGAGCTGAAGCGTCAATTTCTCAGCAGCACCTTTCAAAACCTCGCCGGGCAACCGGACAACAGCAAGCAGGTTCTGGAAAATTTCTCCCCCGAGCTGGTCCTTGAATCGCTGCAGGAGGTCAATCAGAAACGTTTGCATATTTCTGAAACCATGTTGAACCTGCTCGGCAAACTCTCCAGTCATCACCAGGGCAGCGAGCAGCAATCTCTGACCAGCGGCAAACAGCAGGCGGAAGACCAAAAAGAAGAAAAATTGCGCACCATCTTTCGCGAAGAGGAGAATGATAAGTTCAACCCGCAAAGCTACCAACGCGCCTTGAACCAGATCATCTCTTTCGATCGGGAGCTGCAACTTCCGGAAGAGCAGCGCGCAGAGCTGCTGGAGAGCATGGCGGAGCTCTCCACCGAGCGCCACAGCTGTGCGATCATCTTCCAGTTGCTGGCAGACAACAAATTCACCGCCGAGCAGATTGCCGGACTACAGCAGAACCTGATCGATCTGGCCCATTATTTTTTAGAAGTGGGCGATTTTACCGGTCTGCAGGAACTGCATTGCGCGCTGCTCGCCCATCGCCAGCAACCGGAACATCCCCTTGAGCAGAGCCAGGAGCTATTTGACACCCTGCATACCCCTGAATTTCAGCAGGAGGTTCTGGAAAACCTGCCGCGCTGGAGCAAAGCGAAACAACAGCAGATCCGCGCCTATATCCAGGCAACCGGCGCTGCCTTTGCCGAAACCCTGATCCGCCGCCTCGCCGAAGAGCCGGACAAAGGCTTGCGACGCTTTTACCTCGACAGTCTGGTCAGTCTGGGGCAAGCCTCCCATCCCTCGATCTACGCTGCGCTGCAGGATGAGCGCTGGTTTCTGGTGCGCAACCTGATTGCCGTTTTAAGACTGCAGAAGCTGCCGGTCGAGCTTGCCGCGATTGAACCGCTGGAGCGTCACCCGCATTTGCGAGTCAATCAGGAGGTCTTGAAATTGCTTTTCCAGAATGACCACAGCCGGGCGAACAGCCTGCTGCTCAAGCAGCTCAACAGCACCGATCCGGCGCTGCGCAGCCATGCCATCCAGCTGGCCGAGCTGAGCAGCGATCCAGCCATTGCCGCAAAGCTGATTAAGCTTCTGAATGCCGAAAAGCTGACCGAGCAGAGCCTGCCGCTGAAACTTCAAATCATCAAAACTCTCGGCCTCATCGGTCATGAAGACGCTCTGCCGGCCATGCGTGAGCTGTTGTTCAGTAAAAAACTGTTCAGCTCGAACCGGCTGCAGCAAATCCAGCGGGAAATCATTCAGCAGCTGACTCGCTACCCCTACCAGAGGGTTCGACCGCTGCTGCAGCAGCTTGCTCTGGACCGCCGGGGCGAACTGTCGAAACTTGCCGCCGAAAAACTCAGAGAACTGGTCAGGAGCGCGCCGTGAAGGAAAATAGCAACCAGGACATGCTGGCCTTTATTCGCCGCCTGACCACGGCTATGGCGACTGCTCGGCTCTATGACGTGCAGCACCCGCAGGTCAGTTTCCTCTGTCAGCAGGCCCTGGATCATTTGCAGCAGGTTTTTCTCGAGCAGCCATCGCTCTCTCTGCTGCTGGTCGATGATCAGCTTGTTTTTACCAACGCTCCTTTGGAGAACGATTTGATGGTCAGCAAACTGATTCGGGCGCTGAAACAGCGCGGGATCGGACACCTGAAACTTCGCGCTGGCGTTTCGATCGAGGAATTACGCCAGCTGATCAGCACCCTGACCGCTCCCGAGAAACCAGGCCAGGAGATCAACTCCAGCGAGAATATCCGCTTCGGGCGAGTCGAGGTTCACAGCCGCCAAGAGCAGGATGAAAACACCAGGGAGCTGTTTCAGCAGTTTCCCGAACTGGCGCAGATCGAAGCCGAAGAGCTGGACCGCTTTATGGACCTCTACCAGAGCGTGCGCGCCGGAAAGCAGCTCAACGTCCGTGGCTTGAGTGAAATCGTCGGCAGCTTCGTCAATGCCTTCAGTGAGCAGAGCAATCCTCTCATGGCCCTGGCGCCGCTGCGCAATCTGGACGAGTACACCTATACCCATTCGACCAATGTCTGTATCCTCAATATTGCCCAGGCGCGCATGCTCGGCATCGAGGGCCAGCTGCTGCACGATATTGGCATAGCGGCGATGCTGCACGATATCGGCAAACTGTTTGTCTCCCAGGAGATTTTACAGAAACCTGGCCAGCTGGAAGAGCGAGAATGGCAGGAGATGCGCAAACACCCGCAGCTGGGAGCTGAGTACCTGGTCAACACTCCCGGCATTCCCCGCCTGGCCGTGATAACCGCCTACGAGCACCACCTGCGTTATAACCAGAGCGGCTACCCGCAGGTACCGAAAGGCTGGAAGCAACATCTGTGCAGCCAGATGACGACCATATCCGATTTTTTCGATGCCTTGCGCACCAACCGAGCCTACCGGATCGGCATGGATCTGAACAAAATTGCCGCGATTATGCTTGAAGAAGCCGGCACCGCTCTCCACCCGCTGCTGACGCGCAATCTCCTCAAAGCTGTCCAGCAACTCGATCAGCAGGGCCAGTTCGATCTGGCTGATCAGCCGAACTAGCACACCCTTGCCGCCAGAGCAGGCAAAATGCTATATAGACTCCTTCTTTAAACCTTTAACTTATCCCTGGTGTGACCATGAGTGAAGATAGTAAAAAAATCATCTATTCGATGATGCGGGTCAGCAAACATTACAACAAGCAGCCGATCATCAAAGATATCTCCCTTTCTTATTTTTACGGTGCCAAAATCGGCGTCCTCGGCCTGAACGGTTCCGGTAAATCGACCCTATTGCGGATCATGGCCGGGGTCGTTAAGGATTTCAACGGGGAAGCG
>CAMYNR010000206.1 GCA_947259715.1 uncultured Desulfuromonadales bacterium | reverse complement strand
GATGACCTGTGGCGAGATGAGCGCGGTGCGCGAAGAATTTGCCAGGCTGGGCTGAAAGACGGATATGTTCGCAAATTTAGAAGATGTTGTCGACCGGTTTCGTGAAGTTGAGGGCCTGCTCTCCGACCCGACGGTCATTGCTGATCAGAAACGCTACCGTGAGTTGAGCAAGGAGCACGCGGACCTCAGTGAGGTGGTCGCAGTTTACGGCAAATACAAGCAGGTCTGCAACGATATCGAGGGCAACCGCGAATTGCTGCAGGACAGCGACCCGGAGATGAAGGAACTGGCCAAAGCCGAGCTACCGGAACTGGAAGAGCTGCAGGCCAAGTTGGAAGATGAACTGCGGCTTCTCCTGCTGCCCAAAGATCCGAACGACGAGAAGAACATCATTCTGGAAATTCGTGCCGGAACCGGCGGTGATGAAGCCGCGCTGTTTGCCGCCGATCTGTTCCGCATGTATTCCCGCTACGCGGACCGCAATCGCTGGAAGGTCGAGATGTTGAGCGTCTCAGAAACCGATGGCGGTGGCTTCAAGGAAGTTGTTGCTCTGATCAGCGGTGAGCGGGTCTATTCGCGGCTCAAATTCGAGAGCGGCACCCACCGGGTGCAGCGGGTGCCGGATACCGAAACCCAAGGGCGGATTCATACCTCCGCCTGCACCGTGGCGGTCCTGCCTGAAGCTGAGGATGTCGACATCGAGATCAATAACGCCGATTTGCGCATCGATCTCTATCGCGCCTCCGGGGCCGGTGGCCAGCACGTCAACAAAACCGAATCGGCGGTGCGTCTGACCCATATCCCGACCGGGGTGGTGGTCGCTTGTCAGGATGAAAAGTCCCAGCACAAAAACAAAGCCAAGGCGATGAAGGTTCTCAAGTCACGCATCTACGACCAGATGCAGGCGGAGCAGAACGCGGCAATGGCCGCCGACAGGAAGAATCAGGTAGGCAGCGGTGATCGCAGTGAACGGATCCGAACCTACAACTACCCCCAGGGGCGTTGCACCGATCACCGTATCGGTCTGACCCTTTACAAGCTGGATGCGATCATGCAGGGGGATGTCGACGAGATCATTGAGGCCCTGATCACCGACCAGCAGGCCGCGCAGATGAGCCAACAGGAGGGATAGTGTCCTCCACGGACTCAAGCGAAACCTGGACCCTGCTGCGGCTGCTGCGCTGGACAACCGAGTATTTCACCGAGAAGGGGATCGACAGCCCGCGCCTGGATGCCGAGCTGCTGCTGGCGCATGTCCTGAAGCTTGACCGGGTCGGGCTTTATCTCAATTATGACCGTCCGCTGAGCGCGGCAGAGCTTGACCTGATTCGTCCTTTGGTCAAGCGGCGCGGCCAGCGCGAGCCGCTGCAGTATCTCATCGGCCAGACTGAATTCTGGTCTCTTGAGTTTGACGTTGAGCCAGCGGTCTTGATTCCGCGTCCTGACACCGAGATTCTGGTCGAGGAAGCTCTCAACCACGCTGGAGAGTCGGGCCAGCTGCTTGATGTCGGCACCGGCAGCGGCGCGATCCTGATCAGCCTGGCGACGGAGTTGCCCGGCTGGCAGCTGACCGGCCTGGATATCTCGCCGGCGGCGTTGGCGGTCGCCCGGCGCAACGCGCAAAAGCATGCGGTGGCTGAAAATATCCGCTGGCTGCAGGCAGATCTCGCCCAACTGCCGGCGCAGCGCTATGATCTGATCGTCTCCAATCCGCCGTATATTGCCGCAGCGGAGTGGGAGGCTCTGATGCCGGAAGTGCGCTGCCATGAGCCGCAGCAGGCGCTGCTGGCTGATAATCAGGGCCTGGCCTGCTATCAGCATCTCACCCGCCAGGCAAGTGCCCATCTAAATCCGGGCGGTTGGTTATTGGTTGAAATTGGTTGCCAGCAGGCCGCTGCAGTGCAGCAGTTGTTTTCCGCTGCCGGGCTGAGCGATGTTTATCTGCGGGAAGATTATGCTGGCCAGCCCCGGGTGGTTGGCGGCCGTTTAGCTTAGAAAGTAGGACTGCTTGGAAAAAATTGTCATTCAGGGCGGCGTGCCGCTCGCAGGAGAGGTGCAGGTCAGCGGGGCGAAAAATTCGGCCCTGCCACTGTTATTTGCCAGTTTGCTGGCTGATGGCGTCAGCGAAATCTGCAATGTTCCAAAACTGCGTGATATCGATACCGCCGTCAAGCTGTTGCGCGAACTAGGCGCAGATGTTTCCCATCAGGCCGATTGTATCCGCATCGATGCGCGCAGCATTCAAAGTGTCGAAGCGTCTTACGATCTGGTGAAAACCATGCGCGCCTCAGTGCTGGTGCTTGGTCCTTTGCTCGCTCGCTGCGGCCATGCACGGGTCAGTCTGCCTGGTGGCTGCGCTATTGGCGCCCGGCCGATCAACCTGCATTTAAAAGGTTTTGAGGCCCTGGGGGCCAGGATTCAGCTTGATCACGGGTATGTCGAAGCGACCGCTGAGCGATTGCGCGGCGGCAAAGTCTACTTCGATATGCCGACCGTTGGCGGCACGGAAAACCTGTTGATGGCAGCGGCGCTGGCTGAAGGGGAGACGGTGCTGGAAAACGCCGCTCGCGAACCGGAAATCGTCCAGCTGGCCAACGCGCTCAACAGCATGGGAGCCAAAATCGAAGGGGCCGGCACGGCGATTATTCGCATTCAGGGCGTACCCAAGCTGCAGCCCCTCCAGTGCGCAGTGATTCCTGACCGGATCGAAGCGGGCACTTTTATGATCGCTGCGGCCATTACCGGTGGCGACGTTCTGGTGCGCGGTGCGGTCGAGGAGCATCAGGAAGCTCTGCTCAGTAAGCTGACCGAAGCGGGGGTGCTGATTCGCAAGGAAGCTGACGGATTACGAATTGTTGGCCCCAAGCAGCTGACCCCGGTCGATATCCGGACCAGTGTCTTTCCCGGCTTTCCGACCGACATGCAGGCCCAGTTCATGGCTCTGATGACCAAGGCGGAGGGAACCAGTCGGATCTCGGAGACGGTTTTTGAAAACCGCTTCATGCATGTCTGCGAATTGCAGCGGATGGGGGCGGAAATTCAGATCGACGGGCACAGCGCGATTATCCGCGGTCGCCAGGAGTTAACCGGTGCCCCGGTCATGGCCACCGATCTGCGGGCCAGCGCGTCATTGATTCTGGCCGCCTTGGCGGCGAAAAATACCACCGAGGTTTCGCGGATCTATCATCTCGACCGCGGTTACGAAAAGATCGAAAAGAAACTTGCAGCACTCGGCGCCCGCATCTGGCGCGAACAGGAGTAGGGAGAACGGTGACCTCGATACAGGCTATTTCGAGGGACGCATTAATCCATCCCTGAAACTTGAGCTCACCTGCTGCTGATATAGAAACGGACCTATGGCCGAAACAAAGGTTTTTAACGCAGAGACGGAGAGGTCGCAGAGCTTCGCAGAGAACACCCAATCTCTCCGCCTCTCCATTCTCTGTGCCTCTGCGTTAAATAAGGGGTTTTTGCTTTTGGTGATAGTCCCGTAAAGAAAAGGAAATAACAATGAGCGACTGGATTACCTTCGCCCTGCCAAAAGGGCGGATCATGCAGGATTCGATGGAGCTGTTCGGCAAAATCGGCATCACCTGCCCGGAGATGGATGAGAAGGGCAGCCGCAAGCTGGTGTTTGAAAATGCCGAACAGAAATATCGCTTCATGGCCGTGCGCGCCACCGATGTACCGACCTATGTCGAGTATGGTTGTGCCGACATCGGCGTGGTCGGCAAGGATACCCTGCTTGAGCAGGGGAAAAACCTCTATGAACCTCTGGATCTGAAGTTTGGCTACTGCCGCCTGGTGGTCGCCGAGCCGAAAGCGCTGCAGGAGGAGGATGATCCGCTGAACTGGTCGAATATCCGCGTAGCCACCAAATATCCGAACCTTACCGAGCGCTATTTCGCTGCCAAAGGGGTGCAGGTCGAACTGATCAAACTTTATGGTTCAATTGAGCTGGCACCATTGGTCGGTCTCTCCGAGCGGATCGTTGATCTGGTCTCGACTGGCGGCACGCTTAAGGCCAATGGTATGGTGGAGGTCGAAACCATAGCCGAAATCACCAGCCGGCTGATCGTCAACCGCGCCAGTTTGAAGACCAAACATCAGCGGATCAGTAAGATTATCGAGGAGCTGGAGCCCTTGATCGGCGAAGACGTCAAGATTTCCCAGTAAGCCAAGAATCAGGGATAAGCATGATGCAGATTCTTAAGTTTTCCGACGCCAACTTTGCGGCTGAGTTTCGCCGTATCGAGCAGCGGGCCGAAGCTGTGCCGGCCGAGATTGAAACAACCGTCAAAGCGATCATCGCCGATGTGCGTCAGCGCGGCGACCAGGCGCTGTTCGAATATACCGCTAAGTTCGATCGTTTGGAGCTCAGCGCCGCTACCCTCGAAGTCTCTGCAGAAGAGATCGATCAGGCTCTGGCCTCCGTCAGCGCCGAATCGCTCAACGCACTGCAGCTGGCCGCCGAACGGATCGCCGATTACCACGCCAAGCAGAAGCAGGAGACCTGGCTGTCGACCGATGAAAACGATATCCTGGTCGGGCAGATGGTGCGTCCACTTGACCGGGTCGGTATTTATGTCCCGGGTGGCAAGGCGGCCTACCCTTCGTCGGTGCTGATGAACGCCGTTCCGGCCAGGGTGGCCGGGGTCGAAGAGGTGATCATGGTCGTGCCGATGCCGGGCGGCGAGGTGAACCCGCACGTCCTGGCGGCTGCGCGGATTGCCGGGGTGGATCGGATCTTCAAGCTGGGTGGCGCCCAGGCGGTGGCCGCGCTGGCCTACGGCACTGAAACAATCCCGCGGGTCGACAAGATCACCGGTCCTGGGAATATCTACGTCGCCACCGCCAAACAACTGGTCTTCGGCCAGGTCGATATCGATATGATCGCCGGCCCGAGCGAGATTCTGGTTATCAACGATGGCAGCGGAAATGCCGCACATATCGCCGCCGATCTGCTCTCCCAGGCCGAGCATGATGAGCTCGCCTCGTCGGTTCTGGTCACCAGCTGCGATGAAATGGCTCTAGCAGTGCAGGCGGAAGTGGAGGCGCAACTCAAGCAGCTCAGCCGCGAAACCATAGCCCGGCAGTCGATTGACAATTACGGTGCCATAATTCTGGCCCAGGATCTCGATGAGGCGATCGCCTTTTCCAACCGGATCGCGCCCGAGCACCTGGAGCTGGCTGTCGACAATCCTTTTGCCATTCTGCCGCAGATCCGTCATGCCGGGGCGATCTTCATGGGCCATCATACCCCAGAGGCGGCCGGTGATTATCTTGCGGGCCCCAACCATACCCTGCCGACCGGCGGCACGGCGCGCTTCTTTTCGCCCCTGTCGCTGGATGATTTTGTCAAGAAATCCAGCATTGTCTCCTTCTCGGAAAACGGACTAAAGCGGCTCGGCAAGGAGATTGTCCATATCGCCGAACTCGAAGGGCTGGAGGCGCATGCCAAGTCGGTTTCGATCCGGCTGAAGAAATAGGTTTTTACCTTTGTAGGGGCGAGGCGGTGCCTCGCCCGGGCGACCCACCGGCTCGCCCCTACAGGAGGAGTGTATGTCCCGTACAGCGAAAATCGACCGCGAAACCAAAGAAACCAACATCAGCATTGAGCTGAACCTGGATGGCAGCGGCCAGCACCACATCGAAAGTCCAGTGCCCTTCTTTAACCACATGCTTTCAGCGGTGGCGCGGCATGGTTTTTTTGATCTCACGACCAAAGCAACCGGCGATATCGAAATTGATGCCCACCACACCGTGGAGGACCTCGGTATCGTGCTCGGCGAGGCATTTAAAAAAGCCCTTGGGGACAAGGCCGGGGTGCGTCGTTTCGGGCGGGAAACCATGCCGATGCATGAAGCCCTGGCTTCAGTGGTGATCGACTTCTCCGGCCGCCCGTACCTGGTCTTCAATGTCGAACTGCCGAAAGCCAAGGTCGGTGACTTCGATGTCGAACTGGTCGAGGAATTCTTCGTCGCATTTTGTAACCACTCCGGTGCCAACATCCACGTCAATCTGGCCTATGGAGACAACCTGCATCACATCATCGAGGGGATCTTCAAGGCGTTCGGACGGGCTCTCGATCAGGCGACCAGTATCGACCCACGGATTCAGGGTGTGATGTCGACCAAGGGGAAGTTGGAATAAATAGGTTCAAGTTTCAAGGAACCAGGTTTCAGGAAAATCATGATAAATATAATTGACTATGAGATGGGCAATCTGCGCAGTGTTGAGAAGGCTTTCGAAAAGCTCGGCGTCGAGGCGCGCGTCAGCGACAAGCCTGAAGATATAGCAACTGCCGATAAAGTCGTTCTGCCAGGTGTCGGTGCTTTCCGCGACTGCATTAACAACCTGCGAGAGGGTGGTTTTGTCGAGCCGCTGCTGGCGCACGTTGAGGCGGGCAAACCGTTGCTCGGCATCTGCGTCGGCATGCAGATGCTCTTCGATGAGAGCGAAGAGTTCGGTCGTCATCAGGGTCTAGGGCTGATCCCCGGCAAGGTGGTGCGCTTTCCTTCCGGGATGGTCGAAAATAACGAGCGCCTCAAAGTGCCGCATATGGGCTGGAACACGATCAGTCTGAAGAAAAACTCGCCGATCTTTAACGGCATCAAAGATGAGAGTTTCGTGTACTTCGTCCACTCCTATTATTGTGCTGCGGAGGAGCAAGAGGATGTCGCCGCCAGCTGCCGCTATGGCGATATCGAGTTCTGCGCCTCCCTCTGGCGTGACAACATTATGGCGACCCAGTTCCATCCGGAAAAAAGCCAGGATGTCGGTCTGCAGATTTTTAAGAATTTTGGTGAAATAAAAAAAGCTTAGCCTACGCCAAAAGTAGGCGCTTTAGGCGGGACACCCAGTACACCAAGAAAAGCTTTATTAACGGAGAGACGCAGAGACGCAGAGTTCGCAGAGAAAATCTTTAGATCTTTTTTGCTTTCAAACCAACTTGAAGCGGGGTTAGCTTCTAAAGTTCTCTGCGGCTCTGCACCTCTCCGACTCTGCGTTTAAGGGTTCTGATTTTTCTTGGTGTTCTTGGTGCCTTGGTGGCGATAAAAGGATTGAAAAATTATGATTATTCTACCCGCAATCGACCTCAAAGAAGGTAAGTGCGTCCGTCTGGAACAGGGCTTGATGGACAAAGACACCGTCTACAACGACGATCCGGCCGCTCAGGCGCGCATCTGGCAGGAGCAGGGCGGCGAGCTGCTGCATATCGTTGACCTTGACGGGGCCTTTGCCGGGGTGCCGAAGAACAAAGCGGCGATCAAGGCGATTGTTGAGGCGATCGATATCCCCTCGGAGCTGGGTGGTGGCATCCGTGACATGCAGACCATCGAAGCCTATCTCGAGCTGGGGATCGATCGGGTGATTCTCGGTACCGTGGCCAAGGAGAATCCGGCGCTGGTCGAAGAGGCGTGCAAGAAGTTCCCTGGGCAGATTGTCGTCGGGATCGACGCCAAGGACGGCCTGGTTGCGGTACGCGGCTGGGCCGATGTCACCGAGAAGAAAGCCACTGAGATGGCCAAGGAGATGGAAGGCTTCGGCGTCGAAGCGATCATCTACACCGATATCGCCCGCGACGGCATGATGCAGGGGCCGAACATCGAAGCGACCAAGGCGCTGGCCGAGTCGATCAACATCCCGGTCATAGCTTCCGGCGGTTTGTCGACTCTGGACGATATCCGCCGCCTGATGGCCATCGAAGCTTCCGGCGTGACCGGGGTGATTACTGGCAAAGCGATCTATTCCGGCGCGATCGATCTGCGTGAAGCGGTGGCTTTGACTAAAAAATCGTAGGGGCGATCCTTGTGATCGCCCGGGCGAATACAAGATTCGCCCCTACGGTGCAGCACATTGAATATTTGAAGGAAAACTGATGCTGACTAAAAGAATTATCCCCTGTCTCGACGTCAAAGACGGCCGGGTGGTCAAAGGCGTCAACTTCGTCGGCCTGCGCGATGCCGGTGATCCGGTCGAGGCGGCCGAGGCCTACTGCGAGCAGGGCGCCGACGAGTTGACCTTCCTCGATATCACCGCCTCAAGTGACAAGCGTGGCATCATCCTCGACGTGGTGCGGGAAACTGCCGAGCGGGTTTTCATGCCTTTGACCGTCGGCGGCGGGGTGCGCGAGGTGGCCGATATCCGCAACCTGCTTAACGCCGGGGCCGACAAAGTTTCGATTAACACCGCTGCGGTGCATCGCCCCGAGTTCGTGCGCGAAGCGGCCGAGCGCTTCGGCAGTCAATGTATCGTCGTGGCTATCGATGCCCGTCGCGTTGAAGGCTCCAATCCCCAGGCCTGGGAGGTTTACACCCATGGTGGTCGTAACCCGACCGGTATCGACGCCATCGAATGGGCGAAGCGGATGGAGGAGTACGGCTGCGGCGAGATTCTGCTGACCTCGATGGATTGCGACGGCACCAAGGCCGGCTTCGATATCGAACTGACCCGCGCCGTTAGTGATGCCGTCGAGATTCCGGTCATCGCCTCAGGCGGCGTCGGCAACCTCGAACATATCCGCGAAGGTCTGGTCGAAGGTGGAGCCAGTGCTGCGCTGGCCGCCTCGATTTTCCATTTCAAGGAATACACCATCGCTGAGTGCAAAGAGTATTTAAAGCAACACGGCGTACCGGCACGGATTTGATAATTGTAGGGGCGATCCTTGTGATCGCCCGGGCGAATACAGGATTCGTCCCTATGGAGAAATGCAATGTCTTTGATCGACCAGCTGAAATTTGATGACAACGGTCTGATCCCTGCCATCACTCAGGATGACGCCAACGGTGAAGTGCTGATGATGGCCTGGATGAATGCCGAAGCGGTGGAAAACACTCTCGAGACCGGTAAGGTGCACTACTATTCCCGCTCCCGGCAGAAACAGTGGATGAAGGGAGAGTCCTCCGGGCATGTACAGATTGTCAAGGAGATCCGCTTTGACTGTGACAACGACTGTCTGCTGATCAAAATCGACCAGCAGGGCGCCGCCTGTCACACCGGTCAGCGCAGCTGCTTTTACCGGGTCTGGGACGGCAAGGTCAAAGAGTCGTCGGAGAAGCTGGTTGACGTTGCCGCCGTTTACGCCCGTCAGGATATTTTAGAGGCGCTCTACAATATCATCCAGGAGCGGCGCCAGCTGGCCGACGGTGAAAAGTCCTACGTCAAGTCGTTGTTCGACAAGGGGCTTGATAAGATCCTCGGCAAGATCGGTGAGGAAGCAACCGAAACTGCCATCGCCGGCAAGGGTGGAGACACCCAGGAGGTGATCTACGAGGTCGCCGACCTGTTCTTTCACGTGCTGGTGCTGCTCGGCTACTACGATCTGCCGCCGGAGCGGATTTACTCAGAACTGCGGCGAAGGTTCGGGCTCTCGGGCATTGAAGAGAAGGTCAGTCGGAGTAAGTAGACTGATAAAAAAATGGTTTTTAAGGCTGGCAACATCTCTGGGGTGTTGCCAGTTTTCTTTTCTGGGAGGTTGCTGGACTATGTACGATTTTCTGATCATCGGTGGTGGCATTGTCGGTGTTTCGACTGCTTGGCAGCTACAGCAGCGCCATCCGCAAAAGAAAATACTGCTGGTTGAAAAGGAGTCGGGTTACGCCTCCCACCAGACCGGGCATAACAGCGGCGTCATTCACGCCGGGGTCTACTACGCACCGGGAAGCCTCAAAGCCCAGTTCTGCCGTGAAGGGGCGCAGGCGACGGTCAATTTCTGCCGCCAGCACGAGATTGCTTACGACCAGTGCGGCAAGCTGTTGGTGGCAACCAGCGAGCTGGAGATGCAGCGGATGCGGGCGCTGTTCGAACGCTGCCAGCAGAACCAGATTGAGGTCGAGCTGATCGACCAGCAGCAATTGCGCGAACGGGAGCCGAATATCACTGGGCTGGGCGCGATCTGGGTGAAAGCGACGGGAATTGTCGATTTTCAGCAGATCACGGCAAAAATGGCCGAGCAGTTTGTCGCTTTGGGCGGCGAGGTGCGGCTGGGCGCCGAAGTGACCGGGTTGAGCGAAGCAACTGATCGGGTCCTGGTGCAGACCAGTGTTGGTCAATTTGAGACCGACTACCTGGTGTCCTGTGGTGGCTTGATGGCTGACCGACTGGTCAGGATGCTGGGGATACAGGCCGATTTTCAGATTATTCCGTTTCGTGGTGAATACTATCAACTGCCGGAAAAGCACAATCGGATCGTCAATCACCTGATTTATCCGATTCCCGATCCGGATTTGCCTTTTCTCGGTGTGCACCTGACCCGAATGATCGACGGCAGCGTCACCGTCGGCCCGAATGCGGTACTTGGCTTCAAGAGGGAAGGCTACGGTCGCTTTAACTTTGACCTCGGCGATACCCTGGAGATGCTGCGCTTCCCTGGCTTCTGGAAGGTGCTGGGAAACAACCTGCGCTCAGGTCTTAAGGAAATGAAAGATTCTCTTTATAAGCCAGGCTATCTGCAGCTGGTGCGCAAGTATTGCCCGCAACTGCAGCTCGGGGACCTGCAACCCTTTCCAGCCGGTATCCGCGCCCAGGCGGTGCGCCGTGACGGCAACCTGGTACACGACTTCCTCTTTGCCGATAGCCCGCGCAGCCTGCATGTCTGTAATGCGCCTTCCCCGGCGGCCACTTCGGCGATTCCGATCGGCAACTACATCTGTGAGCAGGTCGCTGAGCGCCTGAACGGTTAATCGGTCTTTTTCTTCTCCAAAAATGGTGTTAAAAGATCGATCGGCAGCGGGAAGAGGATGGTCGAATTCTTTTCCGTGGCCACCTCGGTCAGGGTTTGCAGGAAACGCAATTGCAGGGCACCCGGTTCGGCGGAGATCTGCTTGGCCGCCTGCGCCAGGGAGACTGAGGCCTGCAGCTCGCCTTCGGCGTGGATCACCTTGGAGCGCCGCTCCCGCTCAGCCTCGGCCTGACGGGCGATGGCCCGGGTCATCTCCGCCGGCAGATCGACATGTTTGATTTCAACGTTGGAGATTTTCACCCCCCAGGGGTCGGTCTGGCGGTCGAGGATCTGCTGCAGCTCCTGGTTGATCTTGTCCCGCTGGGCCAGCAGTTCGTCCAGCTCAACCTGTCCCAGCACGCTGCGCAGCGAGGTCTGGGCAAGTTGGCTGGTGGCGTAGAGGTAGTTTTCCACCTCGATCAGCGCTTTTTCCGGTTTAACCACGCGAAAATAGAGTACCGCGTTGACCTTCACCGAAACATTGTCGCGGGTGATGATATCCTGCGGAGGAACATCCATGGCGATGGTGCGCAGGCTGACTTTCTTCATTTGGTCGACGATCGGAATGATAAATTTCAGCCCGGGCCCTTTAACGCTGGAAAAGCGGCCGAGGCGGAAAACCACGCCGCGCTCATATTCAAGCAGAATGCGCACCGCCGAAGCGATGATCACGACCAGAAACGCCAGGGCGACAATCCAGAAAAAGCCGACACCGAGTCCGAACATGGTTAGTCCTCCGTAGTTTGTGGGGGGATTGTAGTCATGGAAGGTTTTTTTCTGACCTCCAACTCCAGGCTGTCAAGCATGCCGACCACCTCGACCTCTTCCCCCGCAGCAATCGGGCTGCTTGAACGGGCCAGCCAGTATTCGCCGTGGACAAAAATCCGCCCTTTGCCAGCGGTGATAGCATCGACGACCTGGCCGATCTCTCCGACCATCGCCTCCTGGCCGGAGCTGATCGGCCGTTTTTGCGCCTTCAGCACCATCCAGACGGCGAACAGGAAAAAGCCGGCGCTGACGGTCACCGTGGCGGCGATCACCGCGCTGGAGATCTGTAGGTAGGGATCGCTGCTGTCGATCAGCATCAATGAGCCGAGGGTCATGGCAATAATTCCGCAGATGGAGAGCATGCCGTAGGAGACGACTTTGACCTCAAGGATGAAGAGCACGAAGGCGAGCAGGATCAGCAGGACGCCGACGTAGTTGACCGGCAGGGTCGAGAGACCAAAAAATGCCAGCAGGATGGCGATGGTACCGATCACCCCGGGGAGGATCACGCCCGGCTGGGAGATCTCGAAGAAAATGCCGAGGATGCCGAGCATCATCAACAGATAGGCGATGTTCGGATTGCCCAGGGCATTGAGGATCTGCTGGCGCCAGTTCATCTCAACCGCCAGCAGCTGAGTGTCTGCGGTTGCCAGGATGCGGATCTTGCCGCCCCGGATATATTTTTGCTGATCGAGTTTGCGCAGCAGCTCAGGCAGGTTTTCGGCGACCATATCGATCACTCGAAGTTCCAAAGCTTCTTCGGCAGAGGTCGAGACGCTTTCCCGGACCGCCTGCTCCGCCCATTCCTGATTGCGGCCGCGTTGCTGGGCCAGGCTGCGGGCATAGGCCGCGGCATCATTCGCCACCTTGTCCATTATGGTTTTGTCCATTTGCCCACCGCCACCGATCGCCACCGGGTGGGCGGCGCCGATATTGGTTCCCGGGGCCATGGCGGCGAAATCTGCCGCCAGGGTGATCAGGGCCCCGGCGGAGGCCGCCCTGGCACCTTGCGGACCGACATAGACGATCACCGGGCTGGTGGAATTCAGCTGCGCCTGAATGATCTCACGCATCGCGGTATCCAGCCCCCCCGGGGTGTCCAGCTGAATGAGGATGGCGGTCTCCTGCGTGCGGTTGGCAAGCTCGATCTGCTCGCGAATAAATGTGGCTGTCACCGGGTTGATCGCCGAGGCGATACTCAGGTGCCTGATGACGGGGGGCCGTCGATCGCTGCTTGGCGGCTCCGCCTTGGCTGCCAGCGGCAGCCAGAAGAGTATGAAAAACAGTAGCCAGTGCATGCTTCAAGCTTACCGCTGTGGCCGGGGCTGTCAATTTGTCGGCCCGGCAAAGTACCCGGAAAAATACGTATTTTATATGAAAAAGAGGACTTGCATTGAGCGCTGGAAATAAATATACTGCCAAATTCGTTTAAATATGGGTGCCAGAGTTCTCTGTGCACCCTCTTTGTGTGTCAATTTGCTGTCAGGAGCAGGACCATGAGCCTCAAAGAACAACTCACTGCAGATATGAAAGAGGCGATGAAGGCCAAGCAGACGGAACGTCTTGGCACCATCCGCCAGTTGCGCAGCGCAATAAAAAATAAAGAGATCGATTTGGGCCGGGAGCTGGATGACGATGCCGTCATCGCCGTCATCGGCACCCAGGTGAAGCAGCGTCGCGAGGCAGCCCAGATGTATCGCGACAATCAGCGCCCGGAGCTGGCTGCCAAGGAAGAGGCGGAACTGGCTGTGCTGCAAACTTACCTGCCGGCTCAGTTGGAAGAAGCCGAAATTCGCCAGATCGTCACCGAGGTGATCGCCGAAGTTGGCGCCAGCTCACCGAAGGATATGGGCAAGGTCATGCCGCAGGTGATGGCCCGCACCAAGGGCGCCGCCGAGGGCAAGCTGGTCAATCAACTGGTGCGTGAACTG
>CAMYNR010000205.1 GCA_947259715.1 uncultured Desulfuromonadales bacterium | reverse complement strand
GTGCCAGCAAGGGAGAGGGACTGGGGAACAAGTTCCTTGGGCATATCCGCCAGGTTGATGCGATCGCCAATATTGTGCGTTGTTTCGATGATGAAAACGTGGTCCATGTCGATGGCAGTGTCGATCCGCTACGCGATATCGAAGTTATCCAGACCGAGCTGAACCTGGCTGATCTAGACACGGTCGAGAAGCGTTTGCAGCGCACCGCCAAGTTAGCGAAAAGCGGCGATAAGGAAGCCAGGCTGGAAGTTGACATCCTGGAGAAGATCGCAGCTGCGTTGAATGAGGGAAAGCCCGCCCGGTCTGTAAGTTTAGACAGCAGTGAGGCCAAATTGATCTCGGAACTCTGTCTGATCACCATCAAGCCGGTTCTTTATGTCGCGAATGTCGCTGAGGACGACCTTGAGGGGGAGCACCCCTTTGTGCAGAAAGTCCGTCAGCATGCCGCGGCAGAGGGTGCTGAGATAGTGACCATCTGCGGAAAGATTGAGTCAGAGATCGCCGAGTTGGACGCTGAAGAGAAGCTCGACTTTCTTCAGGAAATGGGACTCGAGGAATCGGGCCTTGACCGGATGATTCATGCCGGCTACAAACTGCTCGGGCTGATCACCTACTTCACTGCCGGAGTCAAAGAGGTCCGCGCCTGGACCGTGCCGGACGGAGCCCTCGCACCTCAGGCAGCCGGTGTTATCCACACAGACTTCGAAAAAGGTTTTATCCGCGCCGAAGTCACCGCGTATGATGATTATATCCGCTCTGGAGGCGAAGCCGGTGCCAAGGAAAAAGGTCTGTTGCGTCTGGAAGGAAAGGATTACCGGGTTGTTGACGGTGATGTGATGCACTTTCGATTTAACGTATAAAACACATAAAGTTTTAGTCTGAAAAAATCCCCCGGCGAAAGTGCGGGGGATTTTTTTTGTTCCAAGCGTGGCACGTTATTTTTTTTCGTGCCACAAATCTTTTGACAGCAAAAACCATCCACGCTAGGCTTTGGGTGTTACTAAACGCAAAAACGTAACACTTGGTATGGATCCTGCTGATTTCATCAGACTTTCATCGCGCTTTTGAAGGAAGGGAAAAATGCGCTCATTACTCATCTTGCTGTTACTGCTCATATTTGCTCCGTCCAGCCAGGCGCATTTTGGCGCTGTCATCCCGGCAGATGACATCGTTGAGGCCGGAGAAAGCCAGCGCCTGCCACTGACCGTGAAGTTCATCCATCCTATGGAACAACACTACATGGAGATGGCCAGACCAGAGCGGTTCGGGCTGCTACAGGGTGGCCAGCGCCACGACCTGCTGGAATTGCTGCGCCCGGTAAAGGGGAAAAGCACCGAGCAGCAACGTCAATTCACTTACTGGCGTGGCGAATTTACGATCAAACGGCCGGGGGATTATACCTTCTTTGTCGAACCGCAGCCCTATTGGGAGCCGGCGGAAGATTTGTTCATCATTCACTACACCAAGGTCTGCATTAATGCCTTGGGCCTGGAGGACAGCTGGGACCAGCCGGTCGGATTGGAAACTGAAATTGTCCCCCTGACACGGCCCTACGGGCTCTGGACCAACAATCTTTTCTCCGGGCAGGTTTTGCTGCAGGGCAAGCCGGTACCATTCGCCGAGATCGAGGTCGAGTACCTGAACGAATCGTCGGAAGGCTCTCCGCAGCTGGTGCCACCTTCAGGCCCCTATGTGACCCAGGTCATTAAAGCTGATGCCAGCGGCATTTTTCATTATGCCATGCCGCGCTCCGGTTGGTGGGGATTTGCCGCTCTGAGTGAGGCCAGCTGGACCTTGCCCCATGATGGGGAAGAGAAGCCGGTCGAAATTGGCGCTGTTTACTGGGTTTTCAGCCGCGATATGAATTAGGTGGAACTGATGCGAAGAGTGCAACTTTGCTGTTCGGTTGGTCTGTTGCTGTTGAGTTTGTTTTTTCCTGCCTATGGACTCGCCCATAAGGTGAATATTTTTGCCTATGTGGATGAAGGGGTGGTTTATGCCGAGAGCTATTTTCCCAACGGGAAGCCCGTGGTGAAGGGTAAACTGCTGGTGTTCGACAGTCAGCAGCAGCTGCTGCTCGAAGGGCAGACCGATGCCGCAGGGCTCTATCAATTTGATCTCCCCCAGGCTGAGGATCTCACTTTGGTGATTGATGCCGGAATGGGGCATAAAAATGAGTTTCTCCTGCGGCGGGAGAATCTGAAAGAGTGATATGAGAATGAATTTTGGCCGAACCTGCAGTCTCCTGCTCCTTCTCTCCAGCTGTTATCTGGCCTCCCCGGTCTTTGCAGGGCCACCAACGCCGGCCAGCGAGCCGACAATCAAGCAGCTGCAGGAGGAGAATGCTTCGCTGCGACGTCAACTGATGCGTTTGCAGAGCCAGGTTGCGGCCCAGCGGGAAGAACTTAACAGCCCGGGGGCATCCCAGATCATCTCTGGTCTTGGTTATATTGTCGGAATCTTCGGCCTTGCTGGCTGGCTGGCCGGGCGAAAGAAATCAGCTCAGGAGAACTCGTAAATGCATATATCGGATGGAGTCCTGCCGATCAGTGTCGCTTTGGGATCTGGAGTCGCGAGCCTGGCCATTGCCGCCTGGAGTGTAAAGCAGACCGCCAATGAAGATCTGCCCAAGGTGGCGGTCGTTACCGCATCTTTTTTTGTCTCCTCGCTGATTCACGTGCCGTTGGGACCGACCAGTGTGCATCTGCTGATCCCCGGCCTGGTCGGCGTTCTGCTTGGACCTGCTGCATTTCTGGCTATTCTGCTTGGCCTGCTGCTGCAGAGTCTTTTGTTTCAGTTCGGCGGGTTGACCGCCCTGGGGGCCAATGCGCTGATGATGGGGATTCCGGCGCTGCTGTGCGGGTTGTTGTTCAAGCGCTTGCGCGGGGACACTCAGAAGCAGCACGTGCTGGTCGGTGGTCTCGCTGGTGGTGGTGGGACTCTGCTGGCTGCCGCCCTGCTGGCGCTGTTGCTGGCCAGCGGCGGAGAGGATTTTTTCGGTGTTATGAAGTTGGCGCTACTTGCCCATCTGCCGGTTTTTGTGGTGGAGGGGCTGGTCAGCGCCTTTACCGTTTCCTTTCTGTTTCGGGTCAAGCCAGAACTGCTCGCTCAGCAACTTGGCGCAGCCAGTTAAGGGCGTGACATGAGTGAAACTCAGGCTATGCAACTGCCGCTGATCTATCTCCTGTTGGCGGTTTTTCTTTGTGGCACCCTCTGGTGGTTGGCTTTGTGGACCCTGAAAACGGCCAGCCACCGCCACCAGGAGGGGCAGCAGGAGCGCGACTGGTCGGTTCCGCTGATCGATAGCGCTGCGGGCGGGGATTCCCTGTTTCATCGCTGGGATGTGCGCTTCAAGCTGGTGGCGCTGCTCGGTTTTGCCTTTCTGGTCGTAGCGACCCGCTCTCCCTGGTCCGCCTTGCTGGCCATGCTGCTCGGTTTGCTGGCGGTGCGGCTGGCGCGCTTGCCCTTCGCCCGTTCCTTGCGCCGCCTGCTGGCGATGAGCGGCTTTTTAGCGATGTTTCTACTGATCATGCCGTTAACGGCGGTTCCCCATCCTGGCGACTTTTTGCTGACTTTTTCCGGGATTGATTTCTTGCGTTTTAACCTGCGCGGCCTGTCCCTGGCCCTGGCGATAGTTGGCAAGGCCTGTGCCGTTGCGCTGTTAATGGAGCCGCTGTTAGCGACCGCTTCCTTGCCGCGGACTGTCGAAGGCCTGACCCGGCTGGGAGTGCCGGAAAAGGTCGGCCAGATGATTCTTTTGGCGCATCGTTACATCTTCGTCTTTCTTGAGGAGGCGCGCCGGATGGCCACCGGAATGCAGGTGCGCGGTTTTCAGCGCCGAACCAGCATGCAGACGCTGCGGGTCATGGGCAATTATCTGGGCATGCTGTTTGTCCGCAGCTTTGAGCGCACCCATCGGGTTTATGACGCAATGCAGGCGCGCGGCTACCAGGGCCGTTTCCCGGCTCCAGCATATTTTTCGGTGGGTAAAAGCGACTGGCTGCACACTGCCTGCTGGCTGCTGCTTGGTCTGCTGCTGCTCTGTTTCGACCGCTTCTGGCTGGGGAACTAACCGATGCATGATTTACAACGGCTGCCGCCGATCGATTTTTCTGGCCCAGCCCAGTTTGAAGTGCGTGACCTGCATTTCAGCTATCCGAACGGCCAAGCGGCCCTGCGCGGTATCGATCTGAGTATTGCCGCCGGCGACCGGATCGCCCTGGTCGGTCAGAACGGATCCGGCAAATCGACGCTGATCCGTCATCTAAACGGCCTGCTTCCGGTCCAGCAGGGGGAATTAATCTATCAGGGTGAGCCGCTGGTGGGGGAGCATCTGCGCCGGGCACGGCTGGAGATCGGCGTGCTGTTTCAGGACCCGGATGACCAGCTGTTCTGTTCAACCCTCTACGACGATGTCTGTTTCGGCCTGGTGAATCAGGGGATGGCGTTGGAGACGGTTGAGCCCCTGGTGCGCCAGGCATTGGCCTCGGTCGGCCTGGAAGGGCTGATCTATAAGCCCTCCCATCACTTGAGCTATGGACAGAAGAAGCGGGCGGCGCTGGCCTGCCTGCTGGCGATGCGTCCCCAGGTTTTGATCCTGGACGAACCGACCGCCAACCTCGACCCGGGCCAGGAAAAGATTCTGGTTGAGCTGCTGCGGCAGTATTCCGGGACCTTGATCTGTATCACCCACGACCTGTTGTTCGCCTTCGAGCTTTGCCAGCGCGCGGTGGTTCTCGATCATGGTCAGA
The DNA here is from genome assembly GCA_947259715.1 of uncultured Desulfuromonadales bacterium. GTDB lineage: Bacteria > Desulfobacterota > Desulfuromonadia > Desulfuromonadales > Geopsychrobacteraceae > Malonomonas. The sequence goes on along the minus strand of CAMYNR010000205.1, from coordinate 2,424 downwards.
TCCATCACGATTACACCATGGCCGAACTGGTCGCGCATCCCCCCTCGATGCGTGAGCATGGCCTCGATTTTTCTTTTCGTCTGGCTGGTCTGGCGAACCAGGATCTGCCGCCGTTGCAGGCCTGCACTCTGCTTCCTGAACCTCCAGCTGACACCGGAACAGCGTCCCATTCGAAGGGGACGGCAGTTCTTGCACTAGGCAACTACCGTTTCAGCTACCCTGATGGCACTCAGGCGCTGCAGGGAGTCGATTTTGTTTTGCATGCTGGCGAATCGGTGGCCATTGTCGGCGAGAATGGCGCCGGCAAAACCACGCTGCTCTCCTGTTTAATGGGCATCCAGAGCGGCACCGGGGAGCACTCTCTGGAAGGGGCGAATTTGAGCAGGAAGCAGCGGCAACTTCTCTGGCGCAAGGTCGGGATGGTTTTCCAGGATCCCGCTGATCAGTTGTTTTGCGCCAGCTGTGCCGAGGAGGTTGCCTTTGGCCCCCGTCAGCTCGGCTTGCCGGCGGAGGAGGTTGAACGTCGGGTCGATCAGGCGCTGCAGCGGGTTCGGCTGAGTGGTTATCACCATCGGGTGCCGCTCCACCTGTCCGGCGGGGAACGCAAGCGGCTGGCGATTGCCACGGTGTTGAGCATGCAGCCGGAGCTGTTGATTCTTGATGAGCCGACCGCCGGGCTTGACCCTCAGGGGGAAGAGCTGCTGCTCGAGATCCTCAAGGAGCTGCCGCAGACGCGGATTCTGGTCAGCCACGATCCCTTCCTGGTGGCCGAGCTGACCCAGCGCACCCTGGTGATGCATCGCGGCCGGGTCCTGGAGGATTATTCGACCGCCGATTTTCTCGCCGACCAGAGTCAGAAATCCCTTAATCTTCTTGCCCTCGGCTACCGCCAACAGCGCTCGCGGGAAATCCTCGAATTACAGCATCAGCACCAACACAGCCATGCCCATTACCACCTCCACGATCATCCCCACCGGCATGGCGAGCTGGTGCACAGCCACCCGCATGAGCATCAGCACGACCATCCGCATGCTTACACCCACACCCATGGCGCCGACAGCAGCGAGCACTGCCACCCTCCGGAAGTCGGTTATCATGAGCACTCTCATCCCGGTCATGAAGAGGAAGAACACCGGCACGTCCATCCTGAGGACGAATCTTCAGACGGTTAACTCCTCGTACTTTCAGCTCATGACTGCTGGATCAGTTGATTTTGCAGGGGGCTGGCTTTCCTCGATTATGGCTGCGACAGTCTGCTTTACTCGCTAAATCCTTTGTTTGACGCCACTTTTTCCTGAGAAATCGCTTGAACCCCAGGGTCGATTGTGCTAAAAGTTCGTGTTTCGTCCAAAGGCCATAGGGGCCTTGGAGAAGATCCTTGCTCCGGAAAAGGTTCCGGGGCTGCTTAATCCGTAAGGAGAAACACTGATGAGAAATTACGAAGCTCTCTACATCGTTCATCCTGAAGTGGTCGCCGATGAGCTGACTGCTCTGGTGGACAAGTTCCAGGCCGTTCTGACTGACCAGAACGCCGAGATCCACAAGCTCGACAATTGGGGCGTCCGCAAGCTGGCTTACCCGATCAATAAGGTTGAGCGTGGTTGCTATGTGCAGACCCTGTTCCGCGCCGAGCCGCAGGTGATTGCTGAATTCGAGCGTCGTCTGCGTCTGGACGAAAAGGTGCTGCGTTTCCTCACCGTCCGCTTTGAGGGCGAATTCGTCGCCGAGCCGGTTGTAGAAGAGACCGCCGCCGAGGAAACCGTTTCTGCTGAAGAAGAGTAATTTTCCATAGCAATCAAGGAGTCACTATCATGGCCTACGAAAAACCAAGTCGTCCTTCTTCCGGAGCACCTCGTCGTCGCTTCGGCCGTCGTAAAATCTGCCGTTTCTGCGCCGACAAGGCCCAGTCGATCGATTACAAAGATATCAATTCCCTGCGTTACTATCTGTCCGAGCGTGGCAAGATCGTGCCGCGGCGGATTTCCGGCACCTGCGCCGCGCATCAGCGTCAGCTGGCCGAAGCGATCAAGAACGCCCGGCAGATTGCGTTGCTGCCTTACACCCAGTCGCACGCCGTCGACTAACCAGCAATTTAAGCACACGCAGCCGATGAAAGCGCAAGCTCTAATGCTGACGGCAATCGGCATCGGCGTGACCCTGGCTCTGTTCCTTGGCGCCAGTTGGCTCGGTGTTGCTGGAGCCATGTTCAATCTGCTCACCCCGATCGCCGCTGCTTATCTGGCGCTGCGGTTCGGTTGGCAGACCGGCCTGGTGGTCGTTGCGGTGGTCAGTCTGCTGCTGGTGCAGCTGGCGCCGCTGTTCAGCCTGGCTGCTTATCTGGGCCTGTTCGGCTGTGCCTCTTTGCTGCTGCCCTGGCTGCTTGGCAAAGGGGTTGCCTGGGACCGGGCGATCGGCTGTTCGGCG
>CAMYNR010000204.1 GCA_947259715.1 uncultured Desulfuromonadales bacterium | reverse complement strand
TAGCCCTCAAAAGGGGCTGAAACCTGCTGAACATCTTCGCTGCGCAGAATGAAGGGAGCCTCCACGCGATAAGGGATCTGGATCAGCAGGGCCAGGGCCAGGAGCAGACAGACCGACAGCGAGCTGACCTTTAATAAGGTATGCTGCACCCCGACCAGCCCGGCCGCACTGTTCCGCAGGGTCTCGACGAGTCTGGCGCCGAGGGACCGGTCCTTGGCTTTCAGAGAGGCGAGCCTGGTCGAGACCTGATCAGCAAGAATCCGCAAGCCATAGACATCCTCCTCGCCGAAAGGGGCGGCGTCCCGCTCGCAGGTCAGGACCGCAACCGCTTCCCCCTGGCTGCGCAGTGGCAGCGAGAGCAGGTGTTTTATACATTGCTTATCGGCATATAGCGCATGGTCGCGGACCACCGCCGTGCTGGCGTCCGGCTTGGGTAGCAGGATCTCCTCATCCTGATCCAGGGCTTCCTCCATCGCCGTTTCAAGCTGGGTGACGATATCCATTTTGCGTTCAAAGCACTCCATGTGGCTGATGGCCTGGAGATGGATATAGCCGGATTTCATCCAGCCAAGGCTGACCCTGGTGCATTTGAATCTGGCCGCGATCTCATTGACCAGAGTCATGGCGGCGGCAAGGTAGTGATCCGCGCCATTGAGGAGCAGCAAGAGATCAAGTACCTCGGTCATGCATTTAAGATCACTTGTCATTTTCAGGGTGGCACGCTGGCGCTGGTAGTTTGCCGGCGCATCCACCAGCAGTTGTAACCGCTGGGTAATTTCAGCAACCGATGCCGCTCGTTGCCGGTCGATGAAATAGACCAGGACGGAAGGCTGCGCTAAGCCTTTCAGGGCGATGGCTAAAACCGTCAACTCAGAGCCATTGATCTGCGCCCGGATCTGTCCCTCCTGGAGACATTTTTCGGCGATCTCAGCGAGGCTGCTGCGGATATTTTCAGAAAAGATAAAGCGGCGCTGATCGCTCGCCCATTGATGAGGCTGCTGCCACTGGTGTGACTTTTTTTCCAGCAGGACACAGCGGTTCGCCCGCGCCTGACGACAGCTGAATGCCAGAAATTCAGACCAGAAACTGGCCTGATCTCCGGAAAAATTGTGCAACTCTGTGATGGAGGTCGTGGAGGTCAATCTTTTCCCTTTACTGCTGACCAATGAGAATTTGCTCACAACTATAGCTGTATTCCAATTAGGTTTCAATAATTTAAATTCAAATAGCTTAATAACATTGAGACAATTGTTTGGCGGGAAATGCTGATGTCTTTAAGATTATTATTGTTTAATGGAAGCATTTATGCTAAAAAATTAAATGGCCCCAATGTTTTCTTGAGGGGGGAAGCACCACGTTGCAGGGGCGGCGGAAGCCCCTGCATGACCACTAAATGGATCTGTCATGGCGAAAAAACCGTCTTCCAGGTTTCTTCTGGAAAAACTTGAGGCCAGGTTACTCTTCAGCGCTGATTTGCCTGTCGCTCCGGTGGAGAGCAGCCCTCTGCCTGACAGCTTCGACATCCTGCTGCAAGCCCCGCAGACCGATCTTAATGCCGCTACAGAGCAGGGCGAGAAGCAGAATCTCAAGCCGCAGGAACTCATCTTTATCGATAGCGGGGTTGAGGATTATCAGCAGCTGCTCGAAGACCTGCAGTCGCCGACTGATGGCCAGGACCAGTATCGAATTTTTCTGCTCGACGCTGAGCGGGACGGTCTTTCCCAAATCAGCGAAACCCTCAGTCAGTATCAGGATGTCACCGCCGTTCACCTGATCTCCCACGGCAGCGATGGCCAAATCCAACTGGGCACCACCTCTCTCAACGTGGACAACCTTGGCCAGTACGCCGAACAGATCCAGGGCTGGCAGCAGTCTTTGACCCAGCAGGCCGATTTTCTTTTTTACAGCTGCAACCTGGCAGCCGGGGAGACCGGGGAGGTTTTCCTGGAGGAGCTGCGTCAATTGACCGGGGCTGACGTCGCCGCCAGTGCGGATGTGACCGGCAGTTCCGTCCTTGGCGGTGACTGGGAGCTCGAGTACCAGCAGGGTGAAATCGAGACCGCCTTGCCGATCAATCCAGCGTTGCAACAGGGCTGGACGGGAACCTTGGCAACCATTAACGTCACGACCGACCAGGATATTGTGGACGCAGGCGACGGCCTGACCTCGTTACGCGAGGCGGTCATCCAGGCCAACGGCACCGGCGCTGCAGATACCATCGTCCTGGGACCGGGGACCTACACACTGACTATCGGCGGGATGAACGAAGAGGCCGCTGCTAGCGGCGATCTGGATATCACCAGGGACCTTATTATTCAGGCCACCGATGCGACCACGACAATTATCGACGGTAATGGCCTGGACCGGGTGTTTGATGTGCAGAGTAACGATCTCACCCTGGATGGCGTGACCATTACCGGCGGTGATGTGACCGGTGGTGGTGGTGGAGGAGCAATCAGGAACGCCGGTGGCTCCGTTTTGACCGTCCAAAATTCGATCCTGGTTGGCAACCAGACCCAGAACTTTGGCGGGGCGGTCCATAACGCCGGTACCTTGATCATGGACAACGTATTGATTAGCGGCAACTTTGCTAATTCTGGCGGTGGTGGCCTTTACAGCACAAATATTGCGACGCTGTCCAACGTGACCATCGACAATAACTCTACCAACAACCACGGCGGCGGCATCAATAACACCGGAACTTTGACACTGACAAATGTCACTATCAGCAACAATGAGGCCGGCGTTTCAGGCCCTGCAGGCCATGGCGGGGGGATCCTCACCACAGGGTCGATCACCGCGGATCATGTGACGATTGCCTTTAACTCGGCGCCGGAGGGAGGTGGGGTGTATACAACCGTTGGCGGAGCCGTGGACTTGTCCAACAGTATTATTTCTGACAACATCGACCAAATCCTGGGGTCACCGTCTTCACCATACACTTCCGATGGGACGAATATTATTGAGGATGCCTCAACAATAAGTTCGGCCACCCCCGCCACCGATTCCACTGGCACTGCGGCGGGGCTGAACAGCACCCTGATTGGCGGCCCCATTTACTGGTCGCTGGAAGAACAGCCCGGTGGCCTGGCCGACCTGAACCCGGGAATTGGCGCTCAGCCGGTGGCAAGCGACTCAACACCAACTCTCGACCTCGATGCGGACGACAGTTCCGCAGCCGGCGCTGACTATATAACCACCTTTTATGCCGGTGGCGGTCCGGTTGCGATTGTGGATGTCGATGCCATCCTGAGCGACTTGGACAGTCCACTACTGAAAGAGTTGGAGATAAGGATTACCAATAATAATCTGGACAAGTCGTTTCAAGAGCTTACCGTCGATTTTACGGGAACGACGGGTATTTCAGGCACTTATCAGGAAAATACTGGGCGGCTCACGTTAACCGGCATCCGCCCCATAGCCGAGTATCAAACGGTTCTGAATTCTCTTAAATATAACAACACCGCAGCCGATCCTGATGCGACCCCGCGAATCATCACCTTTGTCGCCAAGGACACCGACAACAACACCTCCAATATCGCGACAGCGACGGTCTATATCCAGAAAACCACCGCCTTATGGTTTACCACCAAAGGTGATCTTGCTCCCGGCACCGGAGTCCCGGAACTTCTCCAGTGGGATGCTGACCAGATCCTGGCCCTGGAGAATCCCGTCTTTGAACCGGGTATTTCCGGCGGGACGATCGTTTCCAAATTCAACTTCGCGGGCTCGGAAAAATTCGACGGGCTGCACTTTGTCTCGCGCAGCATCAGCGTCGGGGGGCAGCAGCTGCAGTACGGCGACCTGCTCCTGTCGAGCAAAAGCAGCACGGTTTTTGGTGGCCTTCCTGTTTGGGGGGAAGACCTGTTCGTCTATCGCCCGGACGATGTGAATGACTACGACGCCGGCGGCAGCTACTTTATGCTGGTCAATAACCTGACCGGCGACTACAAAAAGTTGAGCGCATTCTCCCTGGTCGAGCAGCGCACTTTGGTTGGCGACGCCTGGCTGGAAGCCGGCACGATCATCTATACCGGGACCGATAACGCGAAAAGCAGTATCTACCACTATGATCCGGGCACCGGAAACCGGACCCTGCTGATCAATGGCGAGGACCCGTCGGTCGGCATTACCGGAAACATCGCCGGGCTGGATCTCATTGAGGCCACAACCGTCATCGGCGCTGCCACCCTGACTCCTGGCCAAATCCTGGTCACGGAAAAGTCTGATGGAACCTACGATGGCGAAGATATCTTTTATCTTTCTGTGACTGCTACCGAACAGTCTGGCATTGGTAATTCATCTGCCACGCATACACTTCTGTTCCAGGGAGAAGACAAGGGACTCGAGAGCCCGCCGAATTTGCTCGGCGAAGAAATGATTAACGGGATGACCCTGTATAGCACCGAAGGTCATGCAGGGACCGGTTCCCAGGCACCGACGAACACAGCTCCTACGATCACTGCCATTGCCGATCAGATAATCCCTGAAAACAGTTCCACCGGAGCACTGGCGTTTACCATCGGCGATGCCGAGACAGCAGCTGGATCCTTGATTGTCACGGCAACCTCCAGTGACACGGCCATTATTCCGAACGGCAATCTTGTCTTAAGTGGCAGCGGCGCCAACCGAACCATAACCATCGATCCTGCCCCCAATCAATATGGCGGACCGGTTACGATTACCATCAGCGTTGATGATGGGGCAAAAACCACAGCGCGAGATTTCAGCGTAACGGTCAACGATATTAATAACCCACCCGTTTTGGGAGCGATCGGCAATCAGGTGATCGATGAATTGACCAATCTGTCATTCACCGCCAGCGCCAGCGACAGCGATCTGCCGGCCGATACGTTGAGCTTCAGCCTCGATGCCACCTCACTGGCCGCCGGCATGGTCATCGACGCCAACAGCGGCGCCTTCAGCTGGACGCCGACCGAAGGGCAAAGCGGGGTGCACAGCGTCACGGTCACCGTGACTGACGATGGTGCCGGCAATCTGGACGATTCTGAGACCTTCAATATCACCGTCGATGAAGTCAACGTCCCGCCGGTGCTGGGCGCCATCGGCAATCAGACCGTCGCTGAGCTGACGACCTTGAGCTTTACTGCGACCGCCAGCGACAGTGACCTACCGGCCAACACATTGAGCTTCAGCCTGGATGCTACCTCCTTGGCCGCCGGGATGACCATCGACGCCAACAGCGGCGCCTTCAGCTGGACCCCGAGCGAGGGCCAGGGCGGGGTGCACAGCGTGACCCTAACAGTCACCGATAATGGTACCGGCAACCTGTTCGATTCTGAGACCTTCAATATCACCGTCGATGAAGTCAACGTCCCACCGGTGCTGGGTACCATCGCTGATCAGACGGTTAACCTGTTGACCCCCCTCACCTTTACCGCAACGGCGACCGATAGTGATCTGCCCGTCGACACCCTGACCTTCAGCCTCGATGCTGCATCAATGGCCTTGGGGATGAGTATTGATGCCAACTCTGGCGAGTTCAGCTGGACACCTTCTGCCGGCCAGGCAGGGCTGACTCCGTCGGTCACGGTCACCGTGACCGACAATGGCCTTGGTAACCTGGCCGACAGCGAGACGTTCACCATTACCGTGACCGAGCTGTATGCCATTAATAACGCCTATACGATCGACGAGGATTCGACGCTGAATTCGAACGACAGCTGGTATGACAGTAACTGGTCGTTCCGCCGGACCCTGTCGTTTGACAACCAGGCCCAGACTGAAACCTTGAGCGATTTCCCGGTGCTGATTACCTTGGATGGGTCGCGCATCGATTACAGCAATACCCAGAACAACGGCGAAGATCTACGGTTTGTGGATGCTGAGGGTACGCTTCTGGAACATGAAATCGAAAGCTGGGACGAGGCGGGCACCTCTTACGTCTGGGTTAAGGTTCCACAAATCAACGGGGCCTCCAATACGGACTTTATCTGGATGTACTACGGAAATTCCGGTGCTGCCGATGGCCAGAATGCTGCCAACGTCTGGGACGGAAATTATCAGGCGGTCCTACACCTGAATGAAACCGCCGGGGCTCATAATGATTCCACCAGCAATGCCCATGACGCCAGCCAGGTGGGTGGTGTTGACAAGAACGCCATTGGCAATATCGGTGGTGCCGACAGCTTCGACGGTAATAACGATTACCTGTGGGTCAGCGGGCCTGACTCCGACCTGCAAATTACCGGCGATGTCACCCTGGAAGCCTGGCTCCGGGTCAATAGCTATCCGTTGCCGGGTCTGTATGCTGCGGTTGTTGAATTCGCTGGATCCGGCGAAACTTCAAGTGCCAACTATCTGTACTCCATGATTTTATCCTCTACCGGAGACATTAATCTCGGCCACGAGGTGGGGGCAGGGAACAACCACTTCCAGGATATGGGCGTTAACTTAAATACTGGTCAATGGTATCACCTGACCGCTGTGCGCGATACGGCGGCCATGGAGTGGACTCTTTATGTCGATGGGGCACAAGCCGGCAGTCCCTATAATTATGCGGTAAACGCCAGCGGCGGCAGCAGCGGAGATCTCTACATGGGTTGGGACAATGATTACCTCGACGGGACGATTGATGAGGTGCGGGTGTCCAACACAATCCGGAGCGCTGACTGGATCGCTGCACAGCATGCCTCTGAGTCGGACAACTTTATCGCCTACGGTTATGAACAGACATCCGCAGGTGTGCTCGGAAACGATATCGACCCGGATGGCGCTCCGCTGACGGCAGCTGTAGTCAGCGGCCCTGCCAATGCCGCATCTTTTCTGTTTAACAGCGACGGTTCATTCACCTATACGCCTCTTGCTGACTTTAACGGAACCGACAGTTTTACCTATAGAGCCAACGATGGGACAACGGACTCAAACCTGGCGACAGTGACGATCACAGTCAATCCGGATAACGATGCCCCGGTCCTGGCCGCCATTGGCGACCAAACCGTCGATGAACTGACAAGCCTCTCCTTTTCCGCCAGCGCAACCGATATTGATGTGCCGGCCGATAATTTAAGCTTCAGCCTGGATGCAACGTCCCTGGCCGCCGGGATGACGATTGATGCCAACAGCGGCGCCTTCAACTGGACGCCGAGCGAAGGGCAGGACGGTGTGCACAGCGTCACCATCACGGTGACCGACGATGGCATCGGCAACCTGACCGACAGCGAGACTTTCACTGTCACGGTCAACGAAGTC
>CAMYNR010000203.1:43483-44754 GCA_947259715.1 uncultured Desulfuromonadales bacterium | reverse complement strand
AAGAGTACTTTAAAATTGATGAAATTCAATTGCCGTGGACCGGTTTTACTTGAATGCCAGATATTGTATTGATCCGGCTCAGGTCCGCCGGTCCAGCCAAGGATCGTCGCATCAAAATTTCCTGGATTGATAAACTCCTTAAGAAAGGTGGCCCATTCGATGACCCGCAATTGAACGTCTGCACCGACCTGGCGGAAGCGGCGCTGAATAATTTCACCCGTTTTCGCCCGCAGGTCGTTCCCCTGATTGGTGACAATGTTGAATTTGAGCGGCTTCCCATCCTTTTCCAGGATACCATCGCCATCGCTGTCCCGCCATCCCGCCTCAGCAAGTAACTCTCGGGCCTTCTCAGGATTATAATCGTAACGTTGCACATCAGGATTGTAGACCCAGGTATCTGGCTTATAGGGGCCGGTCGCCGCCGCTCCATAGCCGATCAGCACCCCGTCGACAATTTCCTTTTTATTGATGGCGTAGGAAAAGGCCTGACGGACCCGCTTGTCCTGAAACAATGGTCGCCTCAGGTTGTAGCCGAGATAGGTGTAGCCGAAATTCAAATAACGATACTTGTTATATAAGCGCTTGAACGCCAGGGTATCGGTCTGGCGATCGAACTGCAGAGGCGTGAGCCCCATGTAATCAAGGCTGCCGGTCTGCAGCTCGAGAAACTGGGTCGATGGATCTGGAATGATGCGGTAAACGACACGCTTGATGTAAGGCTGTCCTTCAAAATAGTCCGGATTTGACTCAAGGACAATTTTTTCCCCGCCCTGCCACTCGACCAGCACAAAAGGCCCGGTACCAACCGGTTTGCGTGCCAACGGGCTTTTCGTGACGTCCTGCCCCTCCAGTAAATGCTTGGGATGCACCGGCGTGCCCCAGCTCATCAATGCTGGCGCATAAGGTTTATCGTATTCAACACGGAAAGTATAGGGATCAAGGGCCTCGGCTTTGGTGACCTGCTTGAACGACTCGGCATAAGCGGTCGGGGTATTCGGATCGGTATATAACTGGTAAGTGAACAGCACGTCAGCAGCTGTAAATGGGGTGCCATCGTGCCACTTAACCCCTTTGCGCAGCTTAAAAGTGATACTCAAGTTGTCTTCGGAAACCACCCAGGATTCAGCAAGTTCACCCTCAACATTCAAGTTTTTGTCATAGCGCACCAGACCATTATAAACCAGTCCGTTGATGCTGCTGGAGGCGCTGTCGGACGCCAGCACCGGCAGCAGGGTGCTGGCGTCGCCGATCGAAGCCTCGATGAAGGTATC
>CAMYNR010000203.1:0-43401 GCA_947259715.1 uncultured Desulfuromonadales bacterium | reverse complement strand
CATAGACCTTCTCCAAAACGAAACAAGACAAGCGCTCAGGGAAGTGGCTCCGGGAGCAGATTTTCCGGTTGCTTTAAAAAAAATCGCTCAGCGGCAATCGGAACATTCAACGCCAGCTCAGAGAATTTCACAGAGACACGGGTATTTTCCTTCGGCAGTTCAATCTCTATCCGCCGAGGGAAAGGATTTTCAAATGTAAATTTAGCATAACGAACGTCCAGCAGAACTTCTCCCGCGGCCAGATAACGACAACCGATCAGCTGTAATTGCGAATCGAAAAGCAATTCCTGGCTGCGCAGCGGATTCCAGATTTTCAACAACAAACCGTCCTCGGCAGACGATACTGCGGCCTCCCGGTAATCGATCAGCGCAGGATCGTACATCAGCAGCCGCAGCAGCTCTGCCGCCGGCAGAGGCAGCCGGGTAAAGCGGGACAGGTTCTCGTAGCTGGCCGGGCCGCGATAGAAATGTCCCGGGACGCTGGTATTAAGAAAGACCCGCAGTTCCTCACCATTGGTGGTCAACTGAAAAATCAGCTGACCAAAACCGGTCAGGGCATCGGCACGCAGCCGATCGGGTTTTTCCGCCAGGAGAAATTGCTGGCTGGAATAGTACTTACCGGCCACGTTCAAACCAACCTTGGCTGCACCATCGATCGAGTCGACCTGGCCGGTGATCTTCTCCAAACGCTGCAACAATTGCCCTGGGGCAGGACGCTCGGTCCAGACCGGTTGAGGCGGTTTCGCACAGGCGGCAAGAATCAGCAACAGCAACCCCCAAAGCAGTTTTCTCATTCCGATTTCTCCAGGGGCAGCTCCTGCAATTTCTCTTCAACGCCGGCAGCCTGCGGGTCCAGCTGCAAAACTTTGCGATATGTCTCGGCCGCTTTATCCCAAAGCTTGAGCGCCCGATATAAATCACCCAGATGCTCTAAAATAACCGGATCATCCGGATGCAGACTGGAAGCCTCTTCAAGTTGCTCGCGACTCTCCTCGAAACGGCCCAATTTAAAATAGATCCACCCCAAGGTGTCAATGATATATCCTGAGCTCTTCGCCGCAAGCGCTTTTTGTGCGCGTGTTAACGCCAACTCGAGCTGATCGCCTTTTTCCGCCTGATGGTAAGCGATAAAATTCAACGCATCCGGGTGATCAGGATCGACTCTGAGGACCTCTTCCATCGCCTCGACTGCTTGCTTCCGGTCGCCAAGTTTTTCATAAACGATTCCAAGCTGATATAGCAGGTTGGGGTCTTCGGGAAATTTATCCAGGCCAGCCTTGATCGTCTGCACCGATTCATCGAGTTTTTCCTGATCACTTAGAAATGCCGCCAGATAATAGTAGATTTCCGGGCGCTCTCCTCCAAGAGAGACAACCTTGCGCAGCGAAGCAACAGCCTGGTCAAGTTGCCCGGCCTGTTTGTAGAGATAAGCCAGCTGCAAGACCGCCTCGCTGAAGATTTCGGAAGACTCCCTGATCGGAGCCATCACCTTCATTGCCTCGGCATTTTTCCCCTGCCCGATCAGCGCCATTCCAAGATAGTAGCGGTGCCGATCTTCGTCAGGTTCCAACTGCAGTAACGTTCGGAAGCCATTTTCAGCCTCGGGCCACTGCTCCTGCTCCAATTGAATCAAAGATATTCTGCCGAGGAGCCTCGGGTTGTCCGGAAACTGCTGACGAACGGCCAGCAGCTGTTCCAGGGCCTCAGGTAAGCGATTCTGGCGGAGATATATGAGGGCCAGCTGCTGGCGAAGCGCTGCCGCACGGGGATTCCTGCCAATGCCTTGCCGATAGAGGGCCAGCGCCTCGGCGATCAGCTCTTGCTCCTCGAGCAGCTGCCCCAGTTCCAGGATACCTTGCTGGTGATCTGGATAAATGGTCAATAGATCGCGGTAGACCGATTGGGCCATCTCGACATTACCGATTTCTTCATAAAATCGAGCCAGAGAAAGGCGGGCGACCTTTGCATCAGGTTTTTTTTTGATCAATCCTTCCAGAACAGCGATCGCCTCGTTATTCTCACCCGCCCGGCCAAGAGCCATGGCCAGACGCATCTGCAACAGGTCCCTGTCCGGTTCCAGGCGCAAGGCACTGCGATAATGGGCAATTGCCTGCTGATATTGATTTTGATAGCTGAGCAGATCCCCTAACAGTTCGTGAGCCTCACTGTGCTCTGGATGTTCCGCAACCAGATTTTGCAGAATGTCCGTTGAACGCTCAGCAGCATTTTTGTGCAGCAGCGCCTTTGCCAGATTAAGCCGCAAATGAACTGAATCCGGGTCGTGTTTCAGGGCATCTTCAAGCGCGGCGATCGCTTCTTCCCAGCGGTTTTCAGCCGCCAGCAGACGAAACCGGCTATAATCAAACAGCGCTTTAGCTGCAGCATCCGGATAAATTGAACGATACCTGAACTCACTGGTCTTGCTCTGCGGCGGCCGCTGCCCGACTGCGCAGGCAGACAGAACCAGGATCAACAAAATAGCCGGGGTTTTGCTTAGCAGCCTGAAATGGTATGGTAACCCTCTGTTCAATGGTTTATGTCCTTGGCCGGGGCAGTGTAACGATGCAGAGTAAAAAATCTTCAAGATAAATTTGCTGTTGATAACTAGCATAAGCAAACAAACAGCGTCAAACCCTTTCCCTGAATCCCATTAATGACTTTACAGAGGCGAAATCTCTGATAAATTTCAATTCAGAAGCGTTGCCAATATCCGCCCAGGCTGCAGCCCGGGACCCTTGCCGATGTGAGATCTGCCATGAGTAAACAGCGAGCAAATTCAACCAGAGAAGCTTGGGTTGTCTGTCTGATTCTTGGCATGATCATGATTAACTTTCCATTTATACACATCTTCAATAACGACCGGATGCTGTTTGACATCCCCATACTGGTGCTCTATTTTTTTATCGGCTGGCCTGCCTCGATCTGGGTGACCCGTTTTTTTATGAAGAAAATCGACCAGATGGAAGAGGAGAATGAAGACAATTCAGAAGGGCGTGGCAGCTCATGATCTCTGCAAAAATTGTTCTGATTGTCTCTCTGGTCTATTTTGCTTTTCTATTCTTCGTTGCCTATTACGCCGATTACCGTCGTCAGCAGGGACGCAGCCTGTTAGCAAATTCCTATATTTATTCCCTTTCCATCGCTGTCTATTGTACCAGCTGGACCTTTTATGGCAGCGTCGGCAGGGCAGCAACCAGTGGTCTTGAGTTCTTGCCGGTCTACATCGGTCCGACCCTGATCGCTTTTACCTGGTGGTTTTTGCTACGGAAAATAATCCGCATCAGCAAGCAACAGAATATAGTCAGTATTGCAGACTTTCTCTCCAGTCGCTACGATCGCTCAGCAATTTTAGGGGCGATTGTCACCCTTTTTGCCATCTTCGGCATTATGCCTTACATTGCCCTGCAGCTTAAAGCGATCGCCTTTACCCTGGACCTGGTTTCAACCCCACTCGATCCGGTGCTCGGGTTTCACAGCTTCGCCCCGAAGTTGCCTCCTTATGTCGATACCGCCTTCATAGTCACCCTGGTTCTCGGCCTGTTCGGCGTTCTGTTCGGAGCACGGCACCTCGACTCTTCAGAACGGCATGAAGGACTGGTGACTGCGGTGGCGCTGGAATCCTTAGTCAAGCTGGTTGCTTTTTTGGCGGTAGGAATTTTTGTCACCTATGGCATGTTTGACGGTTTTTCAGATATTTTTCAACGCTTCTTTGAACAGTTTCCTGAGCGTCGAGACCTTTTTCGGCTTGGCACCCAGCAGACGCCCTACACCAAATGGTTCACGCTGATCGTCCTGTCGATGATGGCAATCATGCTTCTGCCACGCCAATTTCACATCATGGTGATTGAAAATTCTGATGAAGAACATATCAAAAAAGCCATGTGGCGCTTCCCGGCCTATCTGTTTCTGATCAATCTGTTTGTCATCCCCATCGCCATCGGTGGCCTGATTCTTAATGGCGGCGACAGCTCTCAAGCCGATTACTTTGTCCTGACCATCCCCCTGTCAGCCGGTCATCCCTGGCTGGCGATGCTGGTCTTTATCGGCGGCTTTTCCGCATCAGCCGGCATGGTCATGGTCTCTTCAGTGACGATATCGACCATGATCCTCAACCACCTGATCATGCCGATCATCCTGAAAATGAAGCTGGAGGCGGATAATTACGCCGGCATCCTGATCAACATCAAGCGCCTGGGGATTGTTGGCGTCGTCTTTCTCGGCTACCTCTATTTCAAAATTATTGGTGATTCCTACGCCCTGGTCAACATGGGCCTGATCTCATTCATGGCTGCCACCCAGTTCGCTCCTTCCTTTATCGGCGGATTGTACTGGCGACGGGCCAACCGCAAAGCCGCGACGATTGGTCTCAGCCTGGGCTTTTTCATGTGGTTTTACACCCTGCTGATCCCCTCTTTTGTGCGTTCCGGTTGGATCGACAGTGACATTCTACAAAATGGACCCTATGGAATCACCCTGCTGCGGCCGCTGGAACTTTTTGGCCTGCAGGGCTTTGACATCTACACCCACTCCCTGTTCTGGAGTCTGTTTTTCAATCTGGCCAGCTACCTGGCCCTGTCTTTTTTCCTCAAGCAGTCGGAAACAGAGCGGATTCAAGCGACCAAGTTTGTCGATGCCTACGGCCGTAAAGTTAAGCCGACTCAACTGAAGCGGATCAGCAAAGCGCCAACGATTATGGAATTTGTCGAACTCATGTCCAAATTCATTGGCGAAAAACCTGCTCACCAGGCCATCAGCAATTATCTGGGTGATCGCGAGATCGATGCGCGCGGCAGCCTGGCAGACCATGAAATTCCGAATTTGAAAAGCTACACCGAACGGACCCTGGCCGGTTATGTTGGAGCCGCTCCGGCAAGAATCATCCTGGAGAATTACCTTTCCACCCGTGGCAGCAAAATGGAGGATGTCTTCGATATTTTCGGCTCGGTGACCATCAGCCACGCCGCCAGCCGGGAACAGCTCAGTGTGCTTTACGAGGCCTCGCAAATCGTCTCTCGGGGCACTGACCTGCAAAAGACCCTGGATGACATTCTGGGTCTTCTCGCCCAACAGTTCAAGTTCGACCTCTGCGTCATCCGCTTCCTTGATGAAGAGAACATGACCCTGGTGGTGAAAAGCCAGCGCGGCATGAGCTCTGAGCATTTTGGTCAATCGGAGCGGAATCTGAATATGGACACCTATATCGGGCAGGCTTTTCTCTCCAACGTCACCTCGGTCATCAATGATACCGATTTTCTCGACAAGGCCTCTTCGGCCCAGATCATTCACCGGGAAGGGATCACCTCCTTCGCCCATGCGCCGATCATCGTCGAAGGAGAACCGGTCGGCGTGCTTTCTGCTTTCTCCCGCGTGGTCAAAGGAATTTTTACCGACGAGTTTGTCGCCCTGTTTGAAAATCTTGCTGGCCAGGTTGGCATCGCCTGGCGCAACGATAAGCAGCTACAGGAGTTGCTGAAAGTACGAGAACAGGAATATGAAATGCAGATCGCCAAAGATATTCAGATGGGCTTACTGCCGACCAATATTCCGGAGATGGAGGAGATTGCCCTGGCCGGGCTTTGTGTGCCTGCCCACCAGATTGGCGGCGACTATTATGATTTTATCCGGCGCGACAACAGCATTGCTTACGATCTGATCATCGCCGATGTCTCCGGACACAATATCGCTTCGGCGTTGATCATGGCTGAAGCCCGGACCTTTATCCATTCGCAGGTTGAAGGCCTGGAAAATCCGGCCGACATGGTCTTTGCGCTGAACCGGTTCTTCTTTAAAAACCTTGAATGCTCCGAACTCTTCATCACCATGTTTTACCTGCAGTATCGCCCCCTTGAGCATAAGCTTACCTACACCAATGCCGGCCACAATTCACCCCTTGTATGGCGCGTCGATGAACAGCGCCTGGATAAACTCGATGCAGAAGGCCTGATTTTCGGAATCAAAAAAGACGTTGAATTTGAACAAAAATCGACCCAGCTGCAAGCCGAGGATCTTTTGCTGCTTTATACTGACGGTATTATCGAAGCTGAAAACAACCAGGGTGAATTTTTCGGCATAGAGCGATTAGGGAAACTGCTTCAGGAGTCGGAGGCAATGACCCCGCAAGAAATTATTGATAAAATCCTGGATCAGGTCAGAATCTTTACCGGCCTGCGGCATTTTAACGATGACATCACCCTGGTGGTGATGAAAATTCTTCGCTGAGCATTGAGAATTCTTCAGCAAAGACCCTTAATTCTGCAAAATGATGTATAATCGTCAGAACAGTTTTTTTAAATACAATAAAAAAAGCTAAGGAGTGATCCATGCAACTGAATATTGAAGAACAGGGCGATATCGTCAAAATTGAAGTTCAGGAAGAGAGAATGGATGCCCACAACAGCGGCGACCTGAAAGAACGGATGCTCGGCCTGTTTGATGAAGGCAAATGCAACTTGGTGATCGACCTTTCCGCAGTCCGCTTTGTCGACTCCTCCGGGCTGGGTGCTTTGGTTTCCGGCTTCAAAAATGCCAGTGCCCGAGATGGCAGCTTGAAGCTCTGCTGCCTCCAGCCGCAAGTGCGTTCCATGTTTGAGCTGACCCGCCTGCATCGGGTATTTGAAATTTTTGCCTCAACCGATGAGGCACTGGAGAGCTTTTAAGCTCTCCAGTGCCGGAAAACTGCAGCTGATGCCAAGACAGATTGAAGTCGACATCAAGTTCCCCAATCAGACCAAGTATCTCGGAATGATCGGAAAAATCGGGGAGAGCCTTGCCCATACCCTTGGTTCTTACCAAGGGGACAGGGAAGAGCTTGGCTATCATCTCAACCTGGTTCTGACTGAAGCCCTCACCAATGCAATCTGCCATGCCAACGCCTGCGATCCCAGCAAAGAAGTCAAGGTGTCGATTTCCGTTACCGAGCAAGATCTCATTATTAGAGTCTTTGATCAGGGGCAAGGCTTTGATATCAAACAGTTAAAAAAGCTGAAAGTGAATGAGACAGCAGAAGGAGGGCGCGGCGTACAGATAATTTTTAAGCTGATGGACCAGGTCGAATATCTGAAAAAGGGACGCAGCAACGTCCTGCAAATGATTAAGCATCTCCACTAAGAACGGCTCACCCCTCATCCCGAAAAATTCCGGCAGCCAAATGCAGCCGAAGCCTCAAATCGGATTGTTAAGAAAATCGACCAGCTGCAGGTGGTTTGTTACCATCTGCTCTCCGGTAACATGATCGCCATAGGCGACAAAGCGAACCCCGGCCTCTCTGGCCGCTTGCTGATCCAGCTCCGAATCACCGATAAACAGACAACGATCCCCCTTCAGCCCTAAACGTTGCACCGCCAGCAGCAGCATATCCGGAGCCGGCTTTGGCCGGGCAACGTCATGGCTGGTGACAAGTGTTTGAAAATATTTATCTAACCCAAAATGGCTCAAAATCGGCATCAGGCTACCGCCGCGATTGGTGGCAATAGCCAGCGGCAGACTGCGTGAGAGCTCTTCGAGAACTTCACGCAAATGCGGCTCAGGCTGCATAAAAGGAATGAACTCGCGAAAATCGAGAGTCGCAGCATAATCCAACGCCGGCCCAAGGGTTGCCTCATCAAGCAACTCCGCCAGAACGACCGGAGAGCTGGCGGTATGACAGAGATGTGCCCGCTGCCGCTGTTCTTGAGTCACCAGGGGATAAGAAAACTGCTCCAGAATCCGATTATAATAGGCCAAATTAGCGGCCCGGCTCTCAAAGAGTACGCCATCGCAGTCGAATATCACCCCATCAATGCGACTCATGGACTCTCCTCTTCAGCACTAGAAACAAACCGATCAAGCCGGCGATCACCATCGGCAGCGACAACAGCTGTCCCATGGTCGCACCGCCCCAGAGAAAGCCAAGGTGCTCATCGGGCTGACGAACGAATTCGACCAGAAAGCGGAAGCAGCCGTACCCAATGAGAAAGCTGAATGCAGGCACTCCGGGACGAGCCTCTTTCCGGTGCAGAATATAGACAATGATAAACAGCAGCAAACCTTCCAGAATCGCTTCATAAAGTTGACTGGGATGTCTCGGCAAGGGCCCGGCGGCAGGAAAGACAACCCCCCAGGGGAGATCGGTTACCCGCCCCCAGAGCTCACCGTTGATAAAATTACCAAGCCTCCCCAAACCAAGGCCGATCGGAACGGCAACAACAGTCAGGTCGCAGATGGTCAACTTGGGTATGTCACGCTTGGTGCTGAAGATCAACAGCACTGTCACCACCCCGAGCAAGCCACCATGAAAACTCATCCCCCCCTCCCAGACATAAAAAATCTGCAGGGGGTGAGCAAGATAATAAGGTGCGTTGTAGAAAAGGGTATAACCCAGCCGGCCGCCGACCACCACTCCAAGCACGGCATAAAACAGAAAGTCGGAAAGGATGTCCTTATCAAGCCCATAGTTACGCATTCGACTGACATGAAGCATCGCAAAGTAGCCGCCGACAAAGCCAAGCAGATACATCATCCCGTACCAGCGAACGGCCAGCGGGCCGATGGTGAAAATTACCGGATCTATTTGAGGGAAGGTCACCAGACTATCCTTTAAGTTTGGTTTAGAGAGGAGCAGATTTCAACAGCTCGATAATTGCTAACATATCATCTGGCAAAGGCAAGTTGAATTGAAGTTTTTTACCGGTCACAGGATGACTGAAGGCTAAGCTTGAAGCGTGCAATAAAGGCCGGTCAATAGCCTGAGATAAGACCTGGGCCGGCCCGCCATAGCGCTCATCCCCCAAGAGGGGGGAGCCCCTTTCCGAAAGATGGGCCCTGATCTGATGAGACCGGCCGGTCAGCAGTTCGACAGCAACCAGCGCCCCATCTCGATAAGCATCTACTGTCCGATACTGGGTGATGGCCAGCTTGCCGCCGCGCGCCACGCTTTTCACCCTGTTTTCCTTACGGTTGCGCGCCAGCAGGCTTTCTATCCGGTCCGCTGCAGGAGTCGGCGCAGCGGCAACCAGGGCAAGATACTCCTTCTTGACCTGATGCTCCACAAAAATATCCGTTAACCCCTTATGGGCTTTTTTATGGGTGGAAAAAACCATCAACCCGCTGGTTCCCCGGTCCAGGCGTTGCACCATACCTAATTCGGGAGACTGCTGAGGGCGGAATGGATCTTTCAGGTGGTGGAGCAAAGCCTCGAAGAGAGTGCCCTTGAAGCGAGCATGGGTCGGCTGGGTGTCCACCGCCGCCGGTTTGTTTATCACAATCAGGTAAGGATCCTGATAAATAATCTCGGTCTCTTTCAATCGATAAGGATCAAGGGGCAGATGATCAAGATAAACCTCGACCGATTGTCCTCTGCTGACCGGTTTTGAGCAGCTTCTCACCCGACGGCCATCCAGATGAACGCCACCAAGATCGATCAGCTTTTTGGCTTTGGTTCGAGAGATATCCGGGAAGGTCTGGCTCAAATAGAGGTCAAGCCGCTGCCCTCCAGCTTCGGGCTGAACATTATCTTTCAGAATCGACCATTTCATATTCATATAACCATGCAAATGTTCAATTTATGCTATATAACATTTACAGTATTTAATTTTTATACTTGACAGCACTTCTATTGCTGTTACTATCAACTTAAAGAAAGATTGATCTTTGATTTCTGGGGTGTTTGAAATGGCGCTCGCGCCTTGACCAACGTTCAGTTGGCCTGTCGTTGCGTGGAACGATGGTGAGCAGGCCTGTCTTGGAACAGGACGCCTGAAGTTGTTCCCGTCGACATGATTTAAATCAGGTCAGTGGCAAAAGCACCTTTCGGCATCCCGGAGACATTTTGACAATTGGCGTCGGCTTTTCGCAACAGGAGCCATGCTATCCGGTAACCGAAATCTTTCTCGCGCGACTGATCAGCACTGATCGTCCCGGAGATCTTGAGTAGGACGCTGGAGGTTTTTGCTGACCAAGTCGATCGCCAATTGTCGAAGCCATAAAAAAGCCCCGGAAATTTTTCCGGGGCTTTTTTCTATCCTGCGAAAGCCTTTAAGCATCCACCCGCTCACGAAGCTCCTTGCCCGTTTTAAAAAACGGCGTCTTCCGTGAAGGGATCTTCACCAATTCGCCGCTTTTCGGATTTCTGGCTTCACGAGCTTCACGTTCGCGAACTGAAAACGAACCGAAACCACGAATTTCCACCCGATCGCCACTGGCAAGCGCATCACCAATCCCGCCAAAAATCAGATTTACAATCGATTCAGCATCTTTTTTATTCAGGAGATCGTGCTCGTCAGACAGTCTCTCAATCAATTCGCTTTTAGTCATCACTACCTTCCTGTCAGCAAAAAAGGTGACAGCTCAATTGCTGTCAGAATCAATAACCGTCCCACAGATACTGCGGGCCAAAGGTCAGTTGAGGAGGCAACTCGAGCCCGACGTACCGACTGAGCGCTCCTTGAAGTAAACGTTCCAACAGGTCCTGCTTTTCCTGATCGGGATAGACCAGGTCAGGATCCTCACCCAGACCGGCTATTTTCGCCGCATGCCTTATCGCATCACGCAGAGTGCCAAGCTGATCGACCAGCCCAGCCTCCAAAGCCTGCTGGCCGGTCAGAATCCGCCCATCGACCAAGGGCCGCAGCTGCTCAACCGGAATATCACGCCCTTCGCTGATGGCCGTGACAAACTGCTCATGCACATCATCGATCATCGTTTGCAATAATTCCCGGTCAGCCGCTGAAAGTTCGCGGGTCGGCGAACCGATATCCTTGAACCGGCCACTCTTGACGACCTGATTTTTGACCCCGATCTTTCCCATCAACTCCTGATAGTCAGGAAAAGACATAATCACACCGATGCTGCCGGTGATGGTGCCAGGGTTGGCAAAAATCTGCTCCCCGGCCACGGCTATGTAATAGCCGCCGGAGGCGGCCACCGAGCCCATCGAGACCACCAGCGGTTTTTCCGCCGCCAGCCGCTTCAACTCAGCATGCACCTCCTGTGAGGGACCAACGCCGCCGCCTGGCGAATCTATGCGTAAAACCACCGCCTTAACTGCGCCATTCTGGCGAAAATCGTCGATCTGCTCGGTCAGCACCTCGGAATCGGCGATCGTTCCCTGAACCTGGATAACCCCAAGTTTGGCGCCGACCGGAACAACCATCCGATGGCTCCGGAACAGCCCGGCGGTGATAACCACCAACAGAAAAAAAACAAAAATGGCGGCGATGGTCAATGATGCCATCAGAAAGGGACGTTTTTTCATCGGTCTCGGCGAAAAAAAAGGGACCCCGGGCGGTACCCGGAGTCCCTGAGGGTTCTTTCCTGGAATCAGTCGTCCGACTTACGCCCCATGGCACCCTGCAACAGGTCACCAAGGTTCGAGGTCGCACTCTTCTGAGCACCGAGGAACTCATCGACTTCAGCTTTTTCTTTTTGCACGTCGATGTTCTTGATCGACAGGGCAATCTTGCGATCTACGGTGTCCACCTGCAGAACGGCAGCTTCAAGGTCATCGCCGACATTGGCGAATTCTTTCGGCGATTCGATCTTTTCCTTGCTCAGCTCAGAAACATGCACCAGACCTTCGATGCCTTCTTCCAGCTCGAGGAAAATGCCGAAATCGGTCACTGAGGTGACCTGGCCTTTAACGATGGTGCCCGGAGCATACCGGGTCGGAACCGTATCCCAAGGATCGGAGGCCAGCTGCTTCAGGCCCAGGGAGAAACGCTCATTTTCACGATCGATGTTGAGTACGACCGCTTTGACGACGTCGCCCTTTTTGAAGGCTTCGGACGGATGCTTGATCCGCTTGGTCCAGCTGAGATCGGAGATGTGGACCAGACCATCGATCCCCTCGTCGACACCCACGAAAATACCGAAATCGGTAATGTTCTTGACCTGACCTTCGATGATGGTCCCGATCGGGAACTTCTCGCCAATAACATCCCAGGGATTCGGTTCAACCTGCTTGAGACCGAGGGAGATGCGGCGGTTATCGGTATCCAGCGCCAGAACGACAGACTCAACTTCATCACCGATGGAGAGAACCTTGTTCGGGTGCTTGACGCGCTTGGTCCAGCTCATTTCCGAAACGTGGATCAGACCTTCAACGCCCTCTTCCAGCTCGATGAATGCGCCATAATCGGTCAGGCTGACCACCTTACCGGTGACCTTGGCTTCGACCGGATACTTTTCGACCACGTTGAGCCATGGATCGGGAGTGATCTGCTTGAGGCCGAGGGAGACTCGCTCCTTCTCTTTGTCAAACTTGAGAACCTTGACATTGATCTTGTCGCCAACTGCCAGAATGTCGGAGGGATGCTTGACGCGGCCCCAGGACATATCGGTGATGTGCAGCAGACCATCGATCCCACCAAGGTCGATAAATGCACATATTTCCACGACGCTTGTTCAGCTTGATGATCTTGAACTCGAAGGTTTCACCAATCACCTTGTCCAGGTTGCGGACCGGGCGCAGGTCAACCTGAGAACCGGGCAGGAAGGCATTGACGCCGATATCGACCGACAAACCGCCTTTGATGCGGCTGACGATTCGACCTTCAACGACTGCGCCTTCTTCCAGAGAATTCCAGATCTTCTGACGATCAGCCTTCTCCTTGGAGAGGACGATCAGGCCACTGTCGCTCTCACCACCACCGAACAGCACGTCATAAACGTCACCAACATTGACGTTGATCTCGCCATTCTCGTCAGCAAACTCACGAAGAGGAATGACCCCTTCCGACTTGTAGCCGACATCGACCACAACCGAATCAGGATTAACCTGAACAATTGTGCCTTCAACCACATCGTTGCGCTTCAGCTCGAAGCCACCCTGCTCATAATCCTTGAGCAGCTCTTCAAAGCTTTCTTCGAACTCGCCATCCATTTCGTCCAGCTCGTCCATTTCGTTCTCGTCTTGCATTTCTTTTTCTTCTACCATTGGGTGTTGACCCCCTTGCGAATTTCCCGACGCCTCTCGACGGCGGACTCATTTTGAGACTGCGGAAGATAACACAGCCCCCCATAAAAAACAAACCAATATTTTTCAAGCAGTTATTCTGCCAATGAGAAGATCGGCCCCCCTCTCATAAAGCTTCAGCCGCTTTTCCCCAACAGCACAAGCTGCTCAACCACAGCTTCGATGATCCAGCGCGGCGTCGATGCCCCCGCGGTCACCCCGACCCGTTCAACATCTGAAAACCATTCAGC
The DNA here is from genome assembly GCA_947259715.1 of uncultured Desulfuromonadales bacterium. Taxonomy (GTDB): domain Bacteria; phylum Desulfobacterota; class Desulfuromonadia; order Desulfuromonadales; family Geopsychrobacteraceae; genus Malonomonas. Next base: position 30,222 of record CAMYNR010000203.1, on the reverse strand, counting down.
ATTAAGCTGATCTGCCGTTTCAATATGCCTGGTCTGGGGCTGTTGTTCCTGACAGAGCGAAGCAAGACGGCTGGTATTGGCGCTGTTGTAGCCGCCGATGACCAGCATCAGGTCGACCTCTGCAGCAATCTTACGCGCCTCATTCTGACGCACCGTCGTTGCATCACATATAGTATTGTAAACGCGCAGTTCTTTTGCTTTGGCCAGACAGATACGGACAATCTCACTGAAATTTTCCAGCGATTGCGTGGTCTGGGCGACCACGCCGATTTTCCTGCAGTTCGGCAAGGCCCTGGCTTCTGCGGCAGTGGCGACGACGATCGCCTCGCCTTGGGCGTAGGAATAGATGCCTTCGACTTCCGGATGATCAGCCTCTCCGACCAGCACCAGCAGATAGCCCTCAGCACTCAACTGGGCGGCATAATTCTGAGCTTTTTTGACAAAAGGACAGGTTGCATCGACGACATCGAGCTGTTTTTCTTCGATATCCGCAATCTCTTCGGCAGTCACCCCATGGGAGCGGATGACCACTGCGCCGCCAGGGATCTCGGCAACCTGATGACAGACCTTTACCCCTTCCTGTTCGAGCTTTTCCACCACCTGCGGCGAATGGATCAACGGCCCCAGGGAGTGGATCTGTTGATGCTGCTGCGAGGCATCGAAAGCCATCTGGGTCGCCCGCTTGACCCCGAAACAGAATCCGGCGCTCTTGGCCAGAACAATTTCCATATCCTTACTCCATCACCTCTTCTCGCCTGCGGGCGATGATCCGCACCATCTCCTCCAGGACGGCATCGATCGACATTCGGGTCGAATCGATAACGACGGCATCGGCCGCCTGCTTCAGCGGCGCATGCTCTCGCGCACTGTCAGCTGCATCGCGCGCCTCGACCTCAGCGATGGTCTGCTGCAGATCAACATCCAGCCCTTTGGCGCGCAGCTCTTCGTAGCGTCTGCGCCCTCGTTCTTCGGCCGTCGCAGAAAGAAAGAATTTCACCTGCGCCTGGGGAAACACCACAGTTCCGATATCCCGCCCTTCCAGAACGACGCCGCCAGCTTCCCCCATTTTTCTCTGCAGGTCCACCATTGCCTCGCGCACCGCCGGGCAGGCGGCCACCCGGGAGGTCAGCAGACTGACTTCTGGCGTGCGGATCGCATCAGAAACATCTTCCCCATTGACGATCACCCGCTCACGATCGCCCTCGCGAATAAAATCGATGGCGAGGTCTTCGCACAGACTGCCTAAGGCCGCTTCGTTGGCCGGATCGATCTGCCGACGACTGGCCAGCAGAGCCACCGAGCGGTACATGGCTCCGGTGTCGATGTTGGTATAGCCGGTTCTTTGCGCCAGCGCTTTGCTCAATGTACTTTTGCCGGCCCCAGAGGGCCCGTCGATGGCAACAATTAACTGTTTTGGCAAGAGAATCTTTCCTTTTCCTCACGTTAAAACCGGCATCCGCCGCTTGGCCGGATGCCGGTAAATGTCCAATGATTTTTTAACTATAACAGATGCGACCGGTTGAAAATCAAGCCTGAATTCTGGCAAGAAGCTCCCAGAAATTTGGAAAGGAGGTCGCAGTGCAGCCAGTATCTTCAATATGCACCTCCCCTGCCGCACCGAGCCCCGCAACCGCCATACTCATGGCGATGCGATGATCGCCACAGGAATTGACAGTTCCAGCTTGCAGACCCTGCCCCCCGGTGATTCGCATGCCATCATCCAGAGGCTCAACTTGCGCCCCAAGCTGACCAAGTGCAGCACACATGGCGGCAATTCGATCGGTCTCCTTGACCTTCAGTTCTGCTGCATCGCTGATGGTGGTCACTCCTTCGGCAAAAGCCGCCGCGACACTGACCACGGGGAATTCATCGATGGCGCGTGGCACCAGGTCGCCACCAATCTCAATCCCTTTCAGCTGGCTTGATCTGACCAGCAGGTCGGCGACCGGCTCTCCGCTCAATTCACGCTGGTTGAGCAGTTCAATCGAGCCTCCCATCTTCTGCAGGATATCGATAATCCCGCTGCGGGTTGGATTCACCCCGACGTTCTTCAGCAGCAATTCTGATGCTGGAACGATCAAGCCGGCCACCAGGAAGAATGCCGCCGAAGAGATATCTCCCGGCACCACAACCTCACGCCCTGACAGGCTGACCGGACCGGTCACCCGCGCACCACCAGGAAAAGAGTCTACCTCAGCGCCAAAGTAGCGCAGCATCCGCTCGCTGTGATCGCGCGACAGGTGCGGCTCGTAAACCGTGGTTGTTCCCTCGATCTGCATTCCGGCGAGGAGCAGTGCGGACTTCACCTGAGCACTGGCCACCGGTGAAGAATATTCGGTCGGCCGCAGGTTTCCCCCGGCAATCGCCAGCGGCGCTTTTTTATGCCCAGCGCGGCCAAGAATCTTCGCCCCCATCTGGCCGAGCGGATCGATCACCCGCCCCATCGGCCGCTTGCGCAGATATTGATCTCCAGTAAGCACGGAAAAGAATGGTTGCGCTGCCAGGATGCCGGTCATCAAGCGCATGGTGGTTCCCGAGTTGCCGCAATCGACAACATCGTCCGGCTCCTGCAGACCATCCAGCCCCCGCCCCTGGATAATCAACTCTTCCTCCCCTTTTTCGACCACCTCAACCCCCATCGCCTGAAACGCCTTCAGGGTCGAAAGGCAATCCTCGCCGCGCAACAGGCCTCGCACCCGGCTTTCTCCTTTGGCCAAAGAAGCGAACATGATCGCCCGGTGTGAAATTGATTTATCACCAGGGACAAGAATCTCGCCACGCAAGCTGGCGGCCGGAGCAACGGTTCTGGTTTCGTATTTGTGCATCAGATCTCAACTTTGTCGTCAATCTATCCGGGCGCCCCATGGGTCGCCCGGATAGATTTTGGTTTCAACGTGCCTGTAGGGGCGAGACATGTCCCGCCCAACTCTCAAAGGATGCCGTCACGCAACTGCTTGGAACGGAGAAAAAATTCAAACAATTTCTCGCCACTCCCCTGGGCAACGTCTTCTTTCAGTTCTTTAAAGAAGGTTTCAAACTGCCCCATCATCTCCAGCAGGGCCTCCCGATTGGTCTCCGCGATATCGCGCCACATGGTCGGATCAGAGGAGGCGATACGGGTAAAATCACGGAAGCCGCCGGCTGAATATTCGAGAATATTTTCTTCATAATGGTCATAGGAACCGACAGCATTCACCAGCGAATAGGCAACCATGTGCGGCAGATGGCTGATCGCCGCCAGAACCTTATCATGCTTTTCCAGCGCCATCGACTCGACATTGCTGCCCGCCAGCTGCCACATGCGGGTCACCAGCTGGTGGGCCTGTGGATCGGTCTTCTCGGTTGGCGTCAGGATGCAGCGCTTCCCTTGATAGAGGGTGGGAAAGGCCGCTTCAGCTCCGCTCTTTTCGGTCCCGGCGATCGGGTGCCCGGGAACAAAATGGATCCCCGCGGGCAACTGTGGCTCGATCATTCTGACCACCTCCCCTTTGACGCTGCCGCCATCGGTGATGATCGCCCCGGATTTGAGACCGGGAAGCATTTCTCGCGTGACTGTCCCCAGAGTTTTGACCGGGGTCGCGAGAAAAATGACATCCGCATTTTGAACCGCTTCGGCTGGATCGCGCGAGTAGCGGTCGATGACTCCCAACTCAATCGCCTTCTCCAGGTTCGGCTTGCCGCGGCCGCAACCGACCACTTCGCCAACCGCGCCCGCCTCTTTCAGGGCCAGGGCCAGGGATCCGCCGATCAGTCCGACACCGATAATCGCCAAACGGGGAATGAAAATCTCAGCCATGCCTATTTCTCCCCAGCCGGCTTTTCCTGCCGGGCAATCGGGTAGGAGCCGAGCACTTTGAGAAAGTGACAATGGCCGCGCAACTCCTCCACCGCATCATGGATCTCCTTATCCTCAATATGACCGATCAGGTCGAGGAAAAATATGTACTCCCAAGCCTTCTGCTTCATCGGCCGGCTTTCGATCTTCGACAGATTGATCTGACGTTTGCTGAACGGTTCAAGCATCCGATAAAGGATCCCCGGATTATCCTTAACGCTGAACATGATCGAGGTTTTATCCTGCCCACTGCGCTCCGGGGTCTTTTTGCCGATTACCAGAAAGCGGGTGAAGTTGTTCGGATTATCCTCAATTTTGGCTTTGACGATCTGCAAGTCGTACTGGACTGCCGCAGCCTGACTGGCGATTGCGGCGGCCGACTCGTCTTCAGCGGCGAGCTGGGCAGCGGCTGCGGTGCTGGCGACATCGACCAGCGGGATATCGGCCATGTTCGCTTCCAGCCAGTGACGGCACTGAGCCAGCGGCTGCGGATGAGAGACAATTTTGCTGATCAGTTCCGGGTTGCCGGTTTTCGACAGCAGGTTGTGCGAAATCTCCAGCATGATCTCAGCGATCACCTGCAGTTCAGAGCCGATAAACATATCGAGGGTGTGATTGACCACCCCTTCGGTCGAATTCTCCACCGGCACAACACCATAATGGGCCCGGCCGCGCTCGACCTCCTCGAAGACCGAGGGGATACTTTTTAAAGGCACCAGCTGGGCAGAGAGGCCGAACTGCTGCATCGCCGCCATATGGGTAAAGGTTGACTGGGGTCCAAGAAAAGCGACCTGCAGCGGCAATTCCATATTCAACGAAGCGGAGATGATTTCGCGGAACACCTTGGTGACCGCCTCGTTTGGAAATGGACCCGGATTCTGGGCCGACAGGCGCTCATAAATCGCTTTTTCCCGGCTCGGCACGTAAAAGGGGCCATCAGCCTTTTCCTTGGCCTTGCCGACGCCGATGACCACCTCAGCCCGCTGGTTGAGAAGATCGAGGATCTGATTATCGATGGCGTCTATCTGCTGACGCAATTTTTCCAGGTCGTGAGTTGCCATAGTGTCTTCCTTCTCCTGCGCCGATTTAGAATGCTGGAATGTAGCCCAATCCCGAGGAAAAAGCAATTCAACCGCCACCGGTTCAATGCTGTCAAACTTTGGTTCAGATGGCAGAAATTTCAGCCAGTTGCTCGGCTACTTGAATCAGCTCGTCACGCCCGCTATCGGCATTTTCCAGCTGGTCGTACCAACGCTTGGGCACCCAGCGATGACCATGCAATGCACCGACCAGGGCCCCGGTCATGGCACCGACGGTATCGCTATCTCCGCCCAGATTGACCGCCTGCACAATCGCTTCCTCCGGCTCGCTCAGGAAGCGCAACGCAGCCCAGAGGGCCGGCGGCCAGGAGTCGCGGCTGCGCACCCCGCAGCCGAATTCCATCGCCACCTCTTCGGCAACGGCTTGATTGCGCAACAGCTCGGCGAGTTTTGCTAAATGATCCTGCAGCAGCGTTCCCGGAAGGTAGCTGCACAGCCGGGCCAAGAACTCCTTCCAATCCAGAACCCCCTCTGCCTGCCGCAGCAAGCCGATGGCCCGCGCCTGCAGAACGGCAGCTTCGATCGCCTCCCGATGGCAATGGGTCATACAGACGGCCGCCTCGACCTTGGGCAGCAATGCTCCCGCGGCCAGATGGCCATAAACCAAACCGACCGGCGCGATCCGCATCGCCGCACCATTGCCGAAAGACCCCTCGGGAAACAGCATGCGACCCGTCTTGCCCCCATCCATGCCCTGCTGCAGCGCCGTCAGCACCTGTACGGCGCTACGCCCATAGCCGCGCTGCGGGTTAAACTGCTCGGCATAGGCGCGGGCGCAATCTTCTCCATCGACCGTCCTCTTCCGCACGATTGAGCGGGCCAGCGCCAGGGTCATTTCGGTATCGTCGGTGTAGCAGCCAAAACCACGACGGCTCGGTTGAAAATCACGCAACAGGCCCGGATGGGCAGCGATGATTTCCGCCCTGGTTTGCATCTCGACGCTGGCGCCAAGCACATCGCCACAGAGACAACCGAGCAAACTGCCGACAAAACGGGATTTACGCTCCCGCAGCGACTCCTGCATGCAAACCTCCTTGACCCGTCATTTATGCACCGCTAAACTGCGGCCAAATTAAACCCAACCAGAGTCTCGACCGCGGCACTGCGGCCCAGCTAAGAGGATAATTACACATGGCGATTGCAGCAAAAGTCAATCAATGTATCGAGCGCGCTTCCTGGATCAGAAAAATGTTTGAAGAAGGTGCTGCGCTGCGGGAAGAATATGGCGCCGACCAGGTTTTTGATTTCACTCTGGGCAACCCGACCATTGAGCCGCCCAAGGAGTTGCATGCCGAACTGAAACGAATTGCTGACAATCCCCAGCCGGGGATGCACCGTTACATGAACAATGCCGGCTATGACGATACTCGGGCTGCCGTTGCTGAAGTGCTGGCCGAAAACAGCAACCAGCCGGTTACCGGCGCCTATGTGGTCATGACCTGCGGCGCAGGGGCGGCCTTGAACGTGGTGTTGAAAACCCTGCTCGATCCGGGTGCTGAGGTTATCATTCTCAGCCCATTCTTTGTCGAGTATATGTTTTATATCGACAACCACGGCGGAGTCCCGGTGACGGTCGCAACAGATGAACAATTCCAGCCCGATCTGCAGGCGATCGAAGCGGCGATTACCCCTAAAACCCGCGCCCTTATCATCAATTCACCAAACAACCCGACCGGAGTGATCTATCCGGAGACGACCCTTAAAGCGCTGGACATCCTTCTGAAACGCAAAGAGCAGGAGTTGAACATCGAAATCACCGTGATCTCTGACGAACCTTACGCAAAAATCAGCTTCGGCGAAGCGGTGCCCTGTATTTTTGATTGTATAGAAAACTCGCTGATTGTCACCTCGCACTCCAAGGACCTGGCCCTGCCCGGCGAACGGATCGGCTACTTGGCGGCCAGTCCGGCCATGCCGGATGTTCAGCTGTTCATGCAAGGGGCGATCTTCTGCAACCGGGTGCTCGGTTTTGTCAACGCACCAGCCCTGGCCCAGCGGCTGGTGACGGGATTACAGCATACCAGCATCGACAGCGACATCTACCGTCATAAGCGGGACCTGCTTTACAACCATCTGAGCAAACTCGGCTTCAGCATGGTCAAACCAGGCGGTGGTTTTTATCTGTTTCCCAAATCACCACTGGCGGACGAGATGGAATTCATTCGCCTGGCGCAGAAGTATCGCATTTTACTTGTTCCCGGGTCCGGTTTCGGCGCGCCCGGCTTTTTCAGAATCGCCTATTGCGTTGACGACGAAATGATTGAGCGCAGCCTGCCGCTTTGGACACAACTGGCCAAGGATGCCGGCCTTTGATAAAACCACCTTTCGGGGTCGCTGAATTTCAGTGACCCCGTTTTTTTATCGACTATTTCCAGGCTGCAACCAGTAAGCTACTGACAAAATTAAAGACCCTGATAAACTTAAACCGCACTCACTAACCCGATCGTTCCCTGTTGCCTGCTCCGGAGTCGCGATTATGGCGCGCAAGCTATACATTTCAGCAATCGGTCAGAACTGTGGAAAAACCACCGCCAGTCTCTCTCTGCTGCATCTGGCCAGAAAAAAATATCCAAGAGTCGGCTTTATCAAGCCGATTGGTCCCAAACCGATCGAGCATCGCGGCGTCACCATCGATTCCGATGTCGCCTTGATGGCAGAAATTTTTCACCTGCAGGATGATTTGCACCTGATGTCGCCAGTGATCATCGAACGATTTTCCACGCGCAACTGCATCGATGGTCAGCTTGATCCGCAGGATCTGGAAAACCGGATTGTTGCCGCCTGCCGAAAGATTGAAGAGAGATGTGATTTTTTAATCATTGAAGGCTCTGGACACCCCGGGGTCGGTTCGGTGCTTGGTCTCTCCAACCCGCGAATCGCTCGCCTGCTTGACGCACCGGTGCTCCTGGTGACCGGTGGGGGAATCGGCAGCGTCATCGACTCGGTGGCACAGAATCGCTTGCTCTACGAGCAGCAGGATGTCGAAATCTGTGCCATTCTGGCAAATAAACTGATCGCCGAAAAACGCCAGACCTGCCTCGACTATTTGAAAAAAGCCTTCGCCAAAGACCCCTTTGAGCTGATCGGCGGCTTTAATTATCAACCGGTGCTGGCCAACCCGACCCTCATCCGGGTGGCGGCAATATTGGATCTGGAGCTCCGCGGAAATCAGCAAGACGCCCAGCGGATTATTCATCATGTTCAGATCGGGTCGCCATCAACCCAGCGGGTGACCGAACTGCTGCGTGAGGACAGCTTGGTCATCGTTACCAGCAGCCGCGACGAATTACTTGTCACCCTGGCCAATATGTACAAGATTCCTGAATACCGCTCACAGATTGCCGGCCTGTTGATTCCCGGGATTGCCCCGGTCAGTAAAATTTCTCAATTGATCCTCGACTCCAGCAATATCCCCTACATCCGTACGATGCAGCACACCACCGGCCACCTTTACCGCATCATCAGTGAAGATGTGGCCAAGCTGACTGCGGAAGACGAAGAAAAGATTCTCCTGGTCAAGCAACTGGCGGAAAAACGCTTCGATTTTGAACTGCTCGACAGCCTGCTGGATTGATTCTGGAAATGGTGCTGAAGAAAAAACGGCCCGCTTACCCGCCAATTTACGATTAACCTTGGGGCAAGCTGTCAGCCTGGATATGAGCGGGCATGATCTGCCCCTGCGGACTGACATAGCGCACCTCACAGTCCAGCTCGAAACCGATGCGCTGACGGATCGTCTGACGAATCTGGCGGATCAGCCTCAGCACATCAAGGGACGTCGCAGCGCCTGAATTGACGATAAAGTTGGCATGCTGCCCGGATACCTCGGCCCCGCCAATGCGGGTTCCTTTAAGACCGGCCTCTTCGATGACCTTTCCCGGGGGCCCAACACTGGCGTGCATTTCTGCCGTGCTGAGAAAGACCGAACCGCAATTCGGTTGCTTGCGCGGAAACTTCTGCCGGCGGGTGCGCAGATCACAGACCATGTCGCGCCGAATGGCGCGGATATCGCCCAGGGGGCAGTCAAGTTCCGCCTTGACCACCACCGCGCCGGTGCCCTGCAGAGCGCTGTGCCGGTAAGAAAACTGACATTCTTCATGGCTGAGAACCTGAAGCTCACCCGTCGCATCGACAATGGTGACATTCTTAATATTCTCGCCGATCCCCCGCCGCTGACTGCCGCCGTTCATCATCACCAGGCCACCGACCGTCCCAGGAATCCCGATGCAGTGCTCCAGACCACTCAGCCCGGCGCGCATCGATAAACGCGCCAGCTGCGGCACCCAGGCGCCACCTTCCACGCTGATCCGCCGACCATGAATCTCGATAGCGGCCATCTGCGCGCCAATTTTCAGCACGATACCGCGCACTCCAGCATCGTCGAACAAGAGGTTTGTCCCCTGGCCAATCACCACCAGAGGAAGCTGCGCCTGGCGGGCGAAGCGAACCACTTCGGCCACTTGAAGAACGGTCTCGGGAGCGATCAGCAGGTCGGCGGGGCCACCGATCCGCCAACTGTTATGTGCGTCAAGAGGTTCGTTGAAGGCGATCTGACCGACCGGCTTTGCAGCCAACTCCCGAAGCGGTTCAGCCAGCATTCTGGATTCCGTTATATGTTCACGGCGCATAAAAAAACCTGTCTAAAAGCAGTTTGTCAACAGGCGGACACTATGCTTGAAACATCCCGGCCCGTCAACCAGGCGATAAGGTGCTGTCGATCAGGGGCTGGCGTAAACAAATGCGTGGTCCCAAAGATAATCGATCAACCGCTTGGCCTCTCCCGGCGGCAAGACCTGTAGACGATCATCATCCTGTCGGGTCAGCAATGACTGCGGTTGCGATTCCTGGTTACCCTCAGGCCTAATCGCCTGCAGACCAGCGATGTTATCCAGAGTTTTGTCAATATCGAAATCGACCTTTAACCCGCACCGCGGAAGCAGCCAGGATTCGATGTGCTGATCGAGTTCAGCCCGGTTGAGCGGTCGATCAGCCGTCAGCAGATGGTAATAAACCAGGATCGCCTCCTTGCATATTTCCTCTTCGGCGGCATCGGTCAGGCTGTAAAGCACCCCAGCGTTGGTGACGAGGTTTTTGAAAAACAAGGTATCCGTAACCTTCTTTAAAAATTTCAACCGCTTGCTTTTATACTTTGTGTATTGCCGAGCGGCAAAGCCACCCAATGCCGCGCCAATCGAAAGCACGGCGACCAGTAAAGGATAAATATTGGTCGAACTGTCGGTCGGCAAGCCAAGCTTTTCTGTCATCTCCGGCCCCATGGTGACCAGCATCACCGCTGCCACCAGCAGACCGAGACTGGGCAGGACCTTGAGAAGCAGTGGGACCGCAGCACCAACTGCGGGAATCAGCAGCAGCAGTCGATCCTTCCAGTTCATGCTGACATCAACATTTGGAAACAACAGTTCCAGATCGTTACGGGGGATATTTTTGTACAGGTAGAGATAGATTTTGCCCGGAACAAAGCCAAGCTCATCAAGCCGCTTCTGTTTGGCTTCGAAATGGGACAGATCACGAAATCTCAACAGGACAGCGACCCGCTCAAAGTTATCGACCTCAATGGCTTTTTTTTTGAAAAAGCGCTTGATCAGGACCGTTTTCACTTGCTCACCGCGAGCATAGAACAACACCTGATCGAAATCGCCAAAATCCACTTTGGTCTGCAGGGGAATCAGTGACTCGGCCTGAAAGGATTCTTCCAGCGCCTGTTGGTTTAAGGGCAGATAATTGGCCTGCTCGAGCAGGTGGGCAAAACCGCTGCTGAGGTCGCTGGCGGCCACCTCAAGTTGATCTGTGGACGGCTTCGCCAATGGTCGAGATTCCAGGTCCGGATTAAATGGCGCATAAAGATCTTTAAGCTGTTCAAGGGCAAAATGGGCACGGAAATGATAAAAGGCAGCCAGGATCTGGCAGAAATCTTTAAATTGCTGACTCTCCTGCTGGTTGAGCTTTCCCTCGGCCAGGCAAAGCTCGACCAGTTCACTGCGCCGAAATGGGATAAATGCCTCCGCCCCTGCTCTTAAAGTGGCAATCGTCATTGTCGCCTTGCACCTCCAGATAGAAAAATAAGTCCAGCAATCTCTTGAGCTGATGCTATCAACTTAGGAGACTAGAAATATTCCTTATAATATCAGGATCTTAAATTTAAGCAGCTGGTGTCAGCAGTGCCTGTACCAAAACTGTAAATTCGTTTACCAGGAATTTACCTTTTCATCTGCGCTAAACTGCTCTATAAAACGGGGCAGCCAACGCTAAATGAAAAGGATTTTTACCCATGCGCTATCAACCGTCACTGCAGACCCAACGTCTGCGCCTGCGGCCGTTTGTCGCTGATGATGCTCCTGCCGTTGCACAACTGGCTGGCACTCCGGAAATCGCCGCGGCGACCATCTCTATCCCTCATCCCTATTCGATGACCGCAGCCAAAACCTGGATTGCCGGCCTGCCACATCTTTACCGGACCGGTCAGGCCGTCCATTTTGCCATCAGCCTGCTTGAACCAAAGCAACTGATCGGTTCCTTTGCGCTGCGCAATATTGATGTTAAGAATGCCAATGCCGAAATGGAGATCTGGATCGGCCAATCCTGGCAGCGGCAGGGATATGGCACAGAGGCTCTGCATGAAATTCTCAAGTTTGTCTTTCACCAACTCGAACTGCACCGCATCTACGCTTATCATATGCACGGAGATCAACCCTCAGGACAGTTTCTGCTGAAACAGAATTTCAAGCAGGAAGGGGTTCTGCGTGACGCGATTCTTAAAGGCAAAACCTATCAGGACATTGTCCTGTCAGCAATCCTGGCCGAAGAATAGTCCCCTGTTCAGCTAGTTTTTCCGATCAGCAGGACATTGATACTCTCAACAAACTATCCTCTCAGCGTTGAATAGGGTAAAATTTCAACAGGTTGCAGTCAATTGAATCGAGTCAAGTGACCAACAGCCAAAACCGCTGAAAAAAGATGAAGGATTGCTTTATGGGTGTTGTCTATCTGAACGGTGAATATGTCGATGCCGATCAAGCGGTCATCTCCGTTTTCGACCAGGGCCTTCTCTACGGAGACGGAATCTTTGAAAGCTTTCGCGCAGTCGGCGGCCAACTTTACCAGTTCTCTCAACACTACCAGCGGTTGCACCAGTCCGCAGAAGCGCTCCGTTATTCCCTGCCCTACAGTCAAAAGGATCTGGAAAAGATCCTGTTGGAACTCAGCCGCAAAAACCAACTCTTTGATGCCTATTTTCGCATCACCATCACCCGCGGTCGCGGGGAAATCGGTTTTCAGCGCAACATGTCGGGTGATCTGACCTGTCTGGTCGTCGGCCGGGAATTTCAGGGATTTGACAACAGCTTCTATCAGCAGGGCATCGCCTTGCGCGTTGCGCAGACGCGGCGGAATGCTCCTGAGGCGATCAACCCGAAAATCAAATCGATCAGCAATCTCAACAGCTTACTGGGAAAGCTGGAAGCAAAATCTGTTGGGGCCTTTGAGGTGATTATGCTCAACAACAAAGAGCAGATCTGCGAGGGTGCCTCCTCCAACATCTTCTGGACACGAGACCAGTGGGTGTTTACCCCTTCCGCCGCAACCGGGCTGCTGGAGGGTGTCACTCGGGCAACCATCATCCGCTTGTGTGAAGAAAAACTTAATTTGCGGGTTATCTGTGGCGAATACAAACTGCAGGATTTGAAATTTTCCGACGAGGTGTTTATCACCTCAACCTCCCTTGAGGTGATGCCGGTGGTCAAGGTCGATGATTTCACCATCAACCAGGGACAGGTTGGCCCCATCGCCCACCACCTGCGCGAACAACTGCATACTGATATGGGTAAGCAGGGCTGAGCCCCTCGCTCCCTTCTCTATGGCCCCATCCCTGCCGGGTTGAGGCGGGTGAGAACCTGTCCACCAGGCACCCAGACCAGACAACTGGAACATTCCCAACTATCGCCGTTTAGAGCGCCTTTGCGGTTTCTTGCCCTGCACCTTCGCTACGCTGAGATCTTTCTGCCGCCTTTCCGCATAGCCGAATTCATGGGTCATCTTCCAGGTGACCACCAGCCTGCGCCATGAGGTACTGAAAAAAAAGGCGGCGGTCACCCCGGCCAGTGCGGCCCAGATCAGACCGCTGGTCCCCCAATAATCAAATTGGAACTTTTCCTGAACGAAATTGTCACCGAAATTCAATAGATAAGCGCAAAGCACTGCATAGATTACAAACCGCATCAGTAACCCAAAGATAAGGCCATACCTGACCTGCCTCGGGGTTGCTTTCATGGCCAGCCGTTCCCAGCGGCCAGGCAGCATGCCATGCAGACAGATGGCGATAGCCAACAGGCTGTGCAGGGCACGCAGCAACAGATAGCCGGAAATAACTCCCCAACCCACCGCCACCATGATCGTTTCAAAATTCAAGGCACTGATTCCTTCTCGCTAAAATGTCTTTCTGTCTTGCACTCAACACCTAACAGAATATACCGGGAAGGAGAGTGCTCTGCCAGCAGTGTCATTATAAATATTGCTCGAAGAGTTGAAATCCGCTGGTAGATTATTCTTTCTCGGCCTTCTCAGCGTCTGGCATTATAAAAACAGTCACTCAAGGACGTCAGAGCGGCGGTCACTGGGCGGGACGAAAGTCTGCGATTTGCAGCTGGACCGAGCACCTCCCGCGCCACTCATTGAGCCCCGGCCGGTAAAGCAGGTCAATATCACCACAAAGCTGTTCAAAACGTTCGGCCATGCCGAAGGCAATACAGTCTAACCGAAAACCGTTCTGCTCAACCTCAAATTTGAGATGTTTTTCCCCCAGAATTCGCGGCGCAAGGACCCGGCAGCGGCGAGTCATAAAGCTGGGTTGCGGATTCCCTATCCCGAAGGGGTTAAGCCTGGCCAAATCTTCAACCTGGGCCATGCTCAGTTCGGTCAGATCGATTTCTCCATCATGAGCGGCAAGGGGAATCAGGTCCCTTTCGTCAAGCTGCTCTTTAGCCAATGCATTAAACTGTCGACGAAAAGGCACGATATTTTCGGCGGTGATCGACAATCCGGCGGCCATGGCATGCCCGCCAAATCCATGCAGCCACTCGGCGCAGCCCTGCAGCCCCTGAAAAAGATGAAAGCCTTTGATCGAGCGGGCCGAGGCCTTGCCCTGCTGGCCATCCAGAGCAATCAGGACCGTCGGGCGATGGTAGCGCTCGACCAGCCGGCTGGCAACAATACCGATCACTCCCGAATGCCAGCGCTCATCGGCCAGGACAATGGCGTAAGCGTCCTCTGCGGCCTGCGCGGGGAGCAAGGCGATAGCCTGCTCAAGGGTCTGCTGTTCAAGTTGTTGCCGCTCCCGGTTGTAGCTGTCAAGAAGTTGGGCCAATTCCTGGCTTTCCTGCCGGTCCTCACCGAGCAGAAGCTTAACCCCAAGAGCAGCATCTTCCAGGCGACCGGCAGCATTCAACCTTGGCGCCAGGCGAAAGCCAACCGCCCCGCAGCTGACCTGCTTAACCTCTGCAACGCGCTTGAGGGCAGTCACACCAGGGCGGACACCCTGTTCGAGAAGTTCCAGCCCGGCTCGCACCAGAATCCGGTTAATACCGCTCAGCGGAACCATGTCAGCAATGGTGCCTAGCGCAACAAGGTCCAGGCCAAGCCGCAAATCAGGTTCGGGATGACGGGAAAAATAACTGTTCTCGCGCAACCGCCGCCGCAAACCGATGAGCAGAAAAAAGGCCACCCCGACTCCGGAAAGGTCTTTGAAAGGAAAGCGGCAATTCGGCAGGTGCGGGTTAATCAGAGCCAGGCAGGTCGGCAACTGGTCGGGCGGCTGATGATGATCGGTGATAATCAGATCGATGCCGAGCTCAGCTGCGAGATCCGCTTCAGCATGGGCGGATACCCCGCAATCAACCGAGACAAGCAACTCACATCCGGCAGCCTGGGCCTGACGGATAGCGTCCGCTGATAAGCCGTAGCCATCCTTCATCCGCAGGGGGATGTGGTAGTCGACCTCTCCGCCCATCTTGCGCAGAGTTTCAACCAGCAGGCCGCAACCGGTGATACCATCGACATCGTAATCGCCGTGCACAGCGATTTTTTCTCCGCGCAGCAATGCCTGCTCGAGTCGTCCACAAGCGATCGCCATATCAGGCAGCAGATCAGGGTCAGGCAAAGTACTCAGTCGGGCCAGTAAAAAATCACGGCCAAGCTCTGGTGTATCGATACCGCGGAAGAGTAAGGCCTGAGCGGTCAGGGGCTGAACCTGTAGAGCCTGAGCCAAATGGGCAACCAGTCCTGGAGAAGGCTGGTCAGCACGCCATTGCCAGACGTTGCTGTTCACCGGTTCCATCGGATCCCTGCTCCCGGCGCAGCCTGCTCTAGAACTGGTCGGTAATTTATCACCCCAAGCCACTCATCCAGACGGCCATCATAAAAACGTTTTTCCAGAAGGTCCCCTGCTCTTTCGCTCCAATAATTGTTGCCCAACTCTACGTCCTGCATCACCCCTTCGCCGAGGCTGACCTGATAAGGATAGTTATCGATAAAGCTGTTATTTCCAATGCGGTATCCCCAGGGAGCTGAGGTGATAAACAGTCCTTTTTGATTGTCTCGAATTTCATTATTGCGAATCACCGGTGAGCCGAAATGGAAGCGGATTGCCGCCTGGTTATTCTGCAGAAGATTATTCTCGATGAGGATGTCGGAATCGTGAAAACGGATCCCGACCAGGTTATGCTCAAACCAGCTGTGCCTGACGCTGATCCAGGAGCGACGGGCGTGAATGGCACTGTCGGACTGCTGGAAACGGCAAAAGCTGAAAACTGCCTGCTCTGAGTCTTCGATATTCAAGCCACCCCAGCTGCCAGGCCCAGCGGCCGGCTCGGAGGCGCGAAAGATTATCGGTGCTTGAGGACTGCCGGCAGCTTTCAACCTCCCGCGGACAATCAACTCGCTGCCGGGAAAATATGGATGCTCGGTCAGCCGATCCTCCCCGGCGAGGGGCGGAAGAAACAGAACCTGGGTGCCGGGAGCGATGGTCAAGCTGGCCGCTTCATGAAGCACAACGTCGCCGCGCAGCAAGACCTGCCCCTGCCAGAAATTCTCCCCATGCAGCTCTCCGGTAATAATGGTTGCGGCAGGTCGCCGGAGACAGCCACTGAGCAGCACGAGGATCAGAAGAAGAATTAATTGACGTGAAAACAACCTGCGACAGGTCATGGTAATCCACAAGGGAAAGAATTCAGGCCGGAGGGACTCCGGCCTGAATGACTGAATGAGCTGCGTTTTTATTGTACGGAAGGATGCCGTCTGAGGTTTTCCAGCTCAGCGCGAACCTGCGCCGACCCAGGTCCACTGGGATTCACGACAAGAAACTTTTCCCAGGCAGCGATCGCCTGGGGAACATCTTTCAGGTCATGAAGGTAAACGATCCCCAGATTATACAAACTCTGCTGGTGATTCGGGTTGAGTGAATAGGCCTTTTTAAAATTACTCACCGCCTTGTCAAACCATCCCAGGCGACGATACATGACCCCCTGATCGGTCAGGACATTGGGATCATTCCCGTTAATCGCCAGGGCCTTGTCATAAGCTTCGATCGCCTTCATCGGCTGGTCTGAATCGAAAAAATTATGCCCCAGTTGAACCCAGGCGTTGCGGTTATTCGGCTCTTTGGCGACAATCCCCTCCAGCATGCTGATCTGCTGCTGATAGTTGACGGCCGGAGCCGAGGCTGGCGCGGTGGCAGTTCCGGAGGACTGGCTGTTCTTGCGGGCGTTGGTAAAGATCACCCCGAGCAAGATACCGACCACCAGCACAACGACAATAAGCAGAATTGTTTCTTTTTTCATTATTTCTCCTTTGCTCAGTTCTGCAGCTGTCAGCTGGCCTTGGCCGCCTTGCGCTCTTCCCAGAAGATCAGCACCGGGCTGGCAACGAAGATCGACGAGTAGGTCCCGACCAGCACGCCTACCAGCATAGCAAAAGCAAAGTTATGAATCACCCCGCCCCCGAGCACAAACAGCGCCAGAACCACCAGCAAGGTGGTCCCTGAGGTCAGCAAGGTCCGGGAAAGGGTTTCGTTGACACTGCGATTGACGATAAAGGGAAAACTTTCTTTATGGTGTTTTCCAAGGTTTTCACGGATCCGGTCATAGACGATGATCGTGTCATTCAAGGAATAGCCGATGATCGCCAGAAAAGCGGCGATGATCGGCAGGTCGATCTCTTTGCCGAACAGGCTGAACATTCCAAGAGTGATCAGCACATCATGCACCAGGGCAATAATCGCCCCGACAGCAAAGCGGAACTCAAAGCGCCAGGAGATGTAGACCAGAATGCCGAGCATGGCGTAGAAGATCGCTTTCAGTCCCTTGCTGCGCAGATCCTTGCCGACCTGAGGGCCAACCATCTCAACCCGGCGGATTTCGACATTCCCCTGCTCATATTTCTCTTCCAGTGCCTGCAGCATCTGCGCTGAAAGTCCTTGCAGTTCTCCGCTCGACTTTTCTACGCGGATCAGAAATTCATCCCTTCCGTCACCAAAACGCTGGACCACTGGATTGCCGAGGTCCAAGCCATCCAGAGCCTGCTTGATCTGTGCAGCGTCGGTATCGCTGGTAAATTTCACCTGGACCAGGGTGCCACCGGCAAAATCGATCCCGTAATTCGGGCCACCCTTGACCACTAATGAGGCCAGACCGATCAGAATCAGCACCGCTGAGACGATCATGGCCAGCTTGCGCTTATTGATAAAATCGAAGTTTGTATCCGGCTTGATCAGCTGCATGCCGTCAGCCTCCTTATATACTCAGCCGCTTGATATTGCGGCCCGTCAGGAAAAAGTCAAACACCAGCCGCGAGACAAACATCGCGGTAAACAGCGAGGCCAGGATACCGATCGACAAGGTGACAGCGAAGCCACGCACCGGACCGGTGCCGAACTGAAACAGCACCAAAGCAGCCAACAGAGTTGTAACGTTGGCGTCGATGATCGTCCAGAAAGCTTTTTCATAGCCGGACTGCAGGGCCACTTTTGGCGCCTTGCCAAGTCGCAATTCTTCCCGAATCCGCTCAAAGATCAGTACATTGGCGTCGACAGCCATACCGACGGTCAAGACGATACCGGCAAGTCCTGGCAGGGTCAGAGTTGCCCCGAACAGCGACAGCATGGCGCTGATAAACAGCAGATTCAACAACAGGGCAGCCACCGCAACCACACCGGAGAGCTGGTAATAGATCGTCATGGCAACGATCACCAGGAAACCGCCAACCAGAATTGACTGAAGCCCTTTATCGATAGAGTCCTGCCCCAAGGAGGGCCCAACAGTTCGATTTTCGAGAATTTTGACCGGCGCCGGCAGAGACCCGGCACGCAGCACAATCGCCAGATCGGTTGCTTCCTGCGAAGTGAAAGCCCCGGAAACCTGGGCGCTGCCACCGGAAATCCGTTCGCGAATCACCGGAGCGGAATAGACGGTATCATCCAGGACAATGGCCATCCGCTTGCCGACATTGGCAGCGGTGATCTGATCGAAGCGCTTGGCGCCGACCGAATTGAAATCGATCGAAACGTAAGGTTCGTTGAACCGGGTATCGATCCGGACATTGGCGTCAGAAAGCAGGTCGCCGGTCATAACCGTCTTATCATAGACCACCAGCGGTGTCTCCGTGGCGACGCCGGTACTGCGATTGACATTCCGCTCATACAAAAGCTGAGTACCGGGCGGAAGGTTGCCGAGCAGAGCGTCCTGAACGTTCACCCCTTCGGCAACCATTTTAAACTCCAACCGCGCTGTCTTGCCCAACAGGGAAATGGCCCGATCCGGATCTTTAACCCCCGGCAGCTGAATAAGAATTCGATTTCCGCTCTGCCGCTGCAGAGTCGGCTCGCTGACCCCAAACTGGTCAACCCGGTTGCGCATGGTTTCCAATGCCTGGCGAACGGCGTAATCCTTGATACTTTCAATTTCCGAATCGCTCAGGCGGAACTGTTTTTCGATGTAGCCGCCAGCCGCCGGAATCGTCTCCCCTTCCAGTGAGGGAAAGCTTTCCGTCATCTGCGCATCGACCTTTGTTCCTTCAGCGGAATCGTAAACGATCACCGCCATACGATCCCCCTGCCGGCGCTCAACCCGCTTGAAGATAATATCTTTTTCGCGTAGCTGGCTTTCAGTCTGGTCGATGATGGTGTCAAGCCGGCTCTCCACCGCTTTGTCAACATCGACTCCCAGGACCAGGTGCATGCCCCCCTGAAGGTCCAGGCCGAGATGAATCGGATCGACGGTATCGAGCCACCATTGCGGTAAACTGTCACGCATCAGGGTCGGAGCAAGAGAAAAGAGTGCCAGAACCAGGCAGAACAGAACCAGGGCACCCCGTAATTTGATACTTTTGGACATCTGCGTCGTATCTCCCTTTGGGCATTCAACAGCAGGCCCCTGCGGGCCGTTTCAGGCAGACGCATGCGCCTGCCCGGCTCAGTGAAGACCGCTTAGCCTTTGTTTTTTACTTCGGTGATCGAGGAGCGGTTCATCTTCACCTTGACGCCAGTGGCGACCTCTATTGTGACAGTGGTCTCTTCCACGGCGGTCACCTTGCCGTGAATGCCGCCAGCAGTGACCACCTGGTCGCCGACAGCGAGCGCTTGAATCAATTCCCGATGCTGCTTGGCACGCTTCTGTTGAGGCCGGATTAACAGAAAATAAAAGATGGCGAACATCGCCACCAGCATGATGATCCCTTCATAACCGCCGCCTTGCTGACCTCCTGCTGCGTTTCCAGCCATTGCATATGCTTCTGATACCATTGGGTCTTCCTCCTTGATTCAGTTTTTCATCCGCCTGAGCCAGCAGATGACTTGAACAAACGATGAATTAACTCGCGGCTTCCCGCTGACGATAAAATTCGCTCCGATAGGCGCTGAAGCGCCCTTCTTCGATGGCCATACGGGCGCCGGCCATGAGCTGTTGATAGTAATAAAGATTGTGCTGTGTGTTAAGTACCGATGCGAGAATTTCTCCGCTCATGTACAGATGCCTTAGATAGGCGCGACTGTAATTGCGACAGACATAGCACTGACACTGTGGATCGATCGGCCCGGCGTCCTCGCAGTAACGCGCCTGCTTGATGCTGATTTTGCCAAAGCTGGTAAAGAGTACACCGTTCCGGGCATTACGGGTCGGCATCACACAATCGAACATATCGCAGCCACGGGCAATTCCCTCAATCAGATTTTCCGGCGTCCCCACCCCCATAACGTAGCGGGGATGATCTTCCGGCAAGAGCGGCAGACCGTACTCCATCATGTCGTACATCAGGGCCGTCTCTTCACCAACTGATAGCCCGCCCAGAGCGTAGCCTTCGAAGCCGATCTCCAATAGCTGTTCGACACTTTGCTTGCGCAGATCCAACTCCATACCGCCTTGTACAATACCGAAAAGCGCAGAAGAGGATCCGGCCGGCAAGACCTGACGACAGCGTTTCGCCCAGCGTGCCGAGCGGTTGGTTGAGTCGATGATGTAGTCGCGCTCGGCCGGGTGCGGAATACACTCATCAAAGACCATGATAATGTCGGAATCGAGGGCCAACTGTATTTCGATCGAAAGTTCCGGAGTCAACAGATGCTTGCTGCCATCGAGGTGGGACTGAAAGGCGGCCCCGTCCTCGGTAATCTTCCGTATGTCCCCCAGGCTGAAGACCTGAAAACCACCGCTGTCGGTCAGTATCGGCCGGTCCCATTGCATGAACTCATGCAAACCACCGAGTTGTTCAATCAGCTTATGACCTGGACGCAAATAGAGGTGATAAGTGTTGCCGAGAATAATCTGTGCACCGATCTCCTTCAGCGTCTCAGGCAACATGCCTTTAACTGTGCCCTGCGTGCCGACCGGCATAAAAACCGGCGTATCGATGACACCGCGGCGGGTGGTGATCCGCCCCCGGCGGGCCTGGGAATCTACATCCTTATGTAAAAGAGCATAGTGAAACTGGGACAAAACAACCTGCCTTATAAAATCAACATGCAGTCACCGTAACTGAAAAACCGGAACCGCTCCGCAACCGCCCGCTGATAGGCAGACAGAATAAACTCTCGACCGGCGAAAGCGGACACCAGCATCAGCAGAGTCGACTTTGGCAGATGAAAGTTGGTAATCAGGGCATCAACAAGCTTGAAGCGATAGCCAGGATAAATAAAGATGTCACTTTCCCCGGCCCCCGCCTGCAATCTTCCGTCAGCGGTCGCGGCCGTTTCTAAAGCGCGGCTGCTGGTTGTTCCCAATGCGAACACCCGCCCCCCTCGCTGCTTGGCCTGATCGACCGCATCCGCTGTCTGCTGCGGAATGCTATACAACTCAGAGTGCATGCGATGCTCGCGGATATTTTCAACCCTGACCGGTAGAAAGGTCCCCAGCCCAACATGCAGGGTCAGCGGCTGAATCTCCACTCCGCGCTCGCGCAGCTGCTGGAGAATTTCGCCGGTAAAGTGCAGGCCTGCTGTCGGCGCGGCCACTGCGCCGCTTTCCCGAGCAAAGACCGTCTGGTAGCGAGAGCGGTCCTCCGCAGCATCCGGCCGTTTGATATAAGGCGGCAGCGGCAGGTGGCCGATCTCCTCAACCTGGGCGAGAAAATCCCCCTGGCAACTGAACCGGACCCGCTGATAAGGAGGATCAGCCTGGTCAAGGATTTCGGCGGTCATCTCTCCCGGAAGCTGCACAATGCTGCCCGGTTTAAGGGCTTTGGAGCTTTTGGTCAGACACAGCCACTCTTCCCCCTCAGCAGTCACCACACGGCGAACCAACAGAATTTCAGCTTTTCCGCCAGTTGTTTTCTGGCCCAGCAGGCGCGCCGGGATGACCCGCGTATCGTTGACCACCAACAGGTCGCCGGCCTGAAAATACTCTAAGATATCGGTAAAGTTGCGAACAGCGATAGACTGTTCCCGGCGCTCCAGACACATCAGACGAGAGCCCTCTCGTCGCGGCGCCGGTTGCTGGGCAATCAACTCTTCCGGAAGCGTAAAATCGAATTCGTTTAGTTGCATTAAAACCTGTTCCAGACTGGATAAAACCAGCGACCTAGAAAATCATAGTTACTAGGCAAAGTCAATCGCTTTTCCCCAGCGACAGAGAGGCAAAAATCCAGGCAATGAAGCTCTGCTGCGCCGCATCTTTCCACCGGATTTTTGCCAGCGTAACCTGGCTGCTGGCGCATTTATTGCTTTTTATTCATCTTATTCGCCAAGATCGCTGCGCTAAACAATTCTGTTCGCGCCCGAAACCGGCGAAGCAACATTGGCAATGGTCAGTCCAGGCTCCAGATGGCTCTACATGCAGAACCTTGATTGGAATCAATGCTCATATCAAATCTGCGTCATCTGGCCGAGCGTGACAGCGTAAACGCTGGGGAACGCAGAGGTGCTCATAGTGCTGAACTCCCTTAAATTCAAAATTCTCAGCATCACGCTCCTGATTACCCTGGCAGCAGTTGCCGTGGCCACCTGGCACACCATGCAGACCCAGAATCTGATGGTTCGCCAGCTGGTCAGCCAGAACAGTCGTATCCTCGCCCAGACAATCCACAACAGCATCTCTTCGGCGATGCAGAATGGCCGCAATCAGGAAGTCGTCAATATCCTGCAAAAGGTCGCCGAAGAAAATTCGATTTCTTCCCCGCGAATTTTCGACCCTCAGGGGCGAATCCTGCTGTCGGCCGATCCGAAAGAAATTGGCCGACAGGTATCAGCCTTCGACCTGAGCACCTACCGTAGCACCCCGGAAACGTTTTCTCTTTCGAGTCAAGATGGGAATCTTTATTCGTCAACCTTACCGATTCTGAACAGTCCCGACTGCCACAGCTGCCATGATCCCGCGCAAAAGCTGCTGGGTATTTTCAATGTCCATTTTTCTCTGAATTTCCTCGATAAGTTGCAGCGCCAGGGGACCGAAGCCAACCTGTTCTCCTCAGTCGCCATTCTGCTGATCATGGGCATCAGCTTGATCGGTTTTCTGCTCTATTATGTTGACAATCCAATTCGCAAACTGGCCAGGGCGATGAATCAACTCGAGCGAGGTGATTTTTTAAATGCCAACACCTCGATCAAAAGTTCGGCAGAAATGGCCCTGCTGGCGGAAAAATATAACCGCATGGTCGCTCGCTTGCGAAACCTGCTCGATTCCACCGTACGCATTGAAAGCGAGTTGGCTGTCAACCGGGAGAAGTTGCTTCACAAGGACAAGATCGAACGCATGAACCTGACCCTGGAAGACCGGCTCAAGGAAATTGAAAATCTTAACACTTCGCTAGAGGAACGGATTGACGAGGTTGAGGAAGCCAACTTCAGAATCGCCGACCTGGCCAGCAACCTGGAGGATCGCAACACCTCGCTCAAGCAAGTAATCAGCCGCCTGTCAACACTGTACGATACCGGGTTGGTGATCAACTCAACTATGGAACTGAAAAGTCTGTTTACTCTTCTGCTGAAGAAAGCGACCGAATCTCTGGGTGCAGAAATCGGCTATATCCTGCTGTACAGCAAAGAGACCAATCAACTGCGGATCGGTGAAGTCATCGGTGTCCCGAATATAGACTTTGACTCCCTGACAGAAATCCCACTGAGACCAGGCGGAGTCTCTCACTGGGTGGTAGAAAACCGTCAGCCACTGCTGATCAAGAAGATCGCTCAGGAGCCGCGCTTCGAGCGCATGAGCCTGCTCGGCTTCGCTCGCGATTCGGTCCTCTGTGCACCACTCTTCGTTGGTCATGAAATCATCGGCACGTTGACCATCGCCAACCGGCCTGATGGCTCGAACTTTTACGCTGAAGACCTGGAATTGCTCTCAACGATCGCTGCTCAGGCGAGTGTGGCTATAAAAAATGCTCGGCTTTATGAAGATCAGCAACAAATCTATCTTAACACGGTGCAGGCGCTGGTTTCGGCAATTGAAGCCAGCGACAATTATACCCGAGGGCACTCAGAGCGGGTCACCCGCTATTCTCTTCTGATTGCCAGAAAACTGAACCTTTCGGAAGTGGCCAGCAAGGATCTGGAGCAGGCCGCCATTCTCCACGATATTGGCAAAATAGGAATTGAAGATAACTTGCTTCACAAACCTGACAAACTGACAGCAGAGGACGTCAAAACCCTCCAGCAACATCCGCTGATCGGCATGCGGATCTTGGAACCGATCCATTTTATGCAGCGGGTCCGAGAAATAATCGGTCAGCACCACGAGAGATATGATGGCTGTGGCTACCCGCACAGAATAAAAGGCGAGGACTTATTACTCGAATCACGAATCCTTTCTGTGGCAGACAGTTATGATGCCATGACTTCGGATCGCTCTTATCGAAAAGCGCTGCCCAGAAAAGAGGCCTTAAGAGAAATAGAGACCCACGCAGGCAGCCAATTCGACCCAATGGTTGCCAAGGCTCTGCTGGATCTGGCCCTGACCGGCGAACTGCATGCTGGCGAGACGGCTACGGAGGTTACAGATCTGTTAAGTGCTTAAGATTGGCGGACCAGCACTCCTGAATAGCGTCCTTGCTGAAAATATCAGGCAGCGGAAACCACAGCTGGCTTTAAACCACGGCCGCTGAATACTGACAAAAAAGCCGGACCCATGAAAGAATCCGGCCTTAAAAACTGGCCTGAAAAGTTGCTCAATTAATCTTGGATATGGTCTTTTCCCCAAGAATGACCAATTCACCGCGCTCAAGACCCAAGGTCAGCACCTTCATGACTTCATCACTGTAGGTACTGGAGGAATATTTCTGACGGAACCTGATCTGTGCGCGGCTGCCCTCTTCGGCAATCACCTTGACGTCAGAAATATCGATATTGATCGATTTTGGCTTGGTCAAGCGCGCTTTTCGCTGTTTGACCCACTGCGCGCGGGAACCCCCCTCCGGAACGAACTCCTCTCCGTAGCTGTCCAAGTAGACCTTTACATCCTGCTCCGACCAGGCCTTCGCCCACTTGTTCAGCAGCGGCAGGTAAACCGCTTCGGCGGTCTCAATCATGCAGCGGGCCTGAAAATTGAAATTAGCCCGGTCAAACATATATTCCTTGCCATCCGCGAAGCTGACCCCCCAAACCTGGTCCGGCTGCTGCTCTTCGCGACTGAGAGACCAGTAAACCTCTGCTTCGGCCTGGGGAAAAGCTTTGCTGTCGATAAGAATCTGCTTGCCGGTGGCGGGCTGCACGAGGGTGTTTAATTCATCCTTAAAAGGTAGCCGCCAGCCACGCATTCCACCCAGTTCCAGCTGATTACAGAAGCGTACCGCCTCCAGCCAGGGCATCCTCCCAGAGGCTTCCTGCTGCCAGACCAGCCCGGTCTTCTGATCAATGACGGTGCCATCGCCACGAACGGTTAATTTGGCCGCCTGCACGTCAACGCTTGCTGACAGACAGATGATTCCTGCCAGCAAATAGATAAACTGCTTCATTTTTTGATTTCCTCCTCGGCTGCGGCTATTGTCGCCCTTCATATAAGACTTTCCATTGCCCCGCCTCTTTCACCATATAGAGGCGTTTACGCATATCACCATTATAATTATTGGAACGATACTTCTGCAGAAAGTTCGCGACCAGCAACTGGCGTCCGTCAGCGACTTTCGGATAGGCCAGCAGGGTCAGGTCGATGAGATCGATTTTCTGGAATTTTTTACCGGCGAAAACCTGTTTTTTATAACGCTTCCAGCTCTTATTGCTATGTCCCTTGGCCCAGAAATCCTGAGAATAGAGCTGCAGATAGCTTTCCAGGTCAGTCTCCTCCCAACTCTGTCGCCAACGTTCCAGGGTCGCCTGAATTTCAATATTCAGATCCAGCCAGTCCTTCCCCGAGACCCACTCCACTTCTTCGCTGATGATGACCGGAGTCCGACCGACACGGATATATTGGCCGATACGGATAAACTCTTCATTAGTTAAAACAACACAACCTTCAGTATCGAGGGGCGGACGGCTGTAAAAGGACTTGTCAGTCCCATGCAGCCAGATACCGTAACCGGTCTTGGCCAGATGACGATCATATTCATTTGGATAGTTGACTGGAAACGCCCCGGCGCCGTAGAGAGAGGGGAGCTTTTCATCCGGCAGGTAGCCGGTGACAAAGTAGACGCCATTGGGAGTCTTCAGATCACCGCGCTTATACTTGTCGCCGGTTTTTTTTCCCAGAACGATATAGAAATCATCCACCAGCTCCGGCGGCAACCCCGGCCCCAGATTCCGATAGACATACATCCGATTTTTACTTTTATCAACGACCAGGGCATAGTCGGTCTGACTGCTGAGAGTCAGCAGCGCCTTTGGCACCTCAACTCCATCGACCAGGGCCAGGTAGCCCCGCAGACGCGCTTTGGCTTCGCGCCGAAGCTGTTCGATTTCCGTTTCCCGCTCAGCACCAACCTCCTGCATCAGGGAGCTGGAACCGATCGAGGAGACCTGATCAAAGCGCGCCAGCAACAAATCGCCAAGGACCAGGTGAGCCAATTTAAACTTTGGTGCTCGCTTGGTCAATTTCTGCAGCTCTTTGACGGCATCGTTCAACCGACCAGTCTGAAAAAACAACAGGCTTTTCAGCAGGCTGGCCTCATAGTCTTCACTGTTTCTTGCCAAGCGGTTGTTGAGTCGCTCAAACAGCGCCATCTGTTGCCGATCGAGGCTGTCCTGCCAGGCCATATAGACCAGCTCTTCAGAGGGCTCAAGCTTTGCCGGAGCGGTGACCTCAGGCTGTTGCTGTGACCAGAGCACGGTGACCTGAATTCCGGTAAACCCGAACAGCACCAAAACCAGCAGCGCTAGAATAACGCGTCGGATGATCAACGGACCCTCCCTAAAGAACGCTCACGGAGAATCTGCCAAGCGCCATTCTGCTTAATCAGATCGAACATTTTGCGGGTTTTGTCAGCATAGCGATCACTCTGGTATTGCTGGGTCAATTCAAGCTTGATCCGATTCTTGGAGCTTTCGAGCAAAACAAAATCCCGTAGCTTGAGACTGATATTTTTCGGTCGGGTCAAACGGCGGCGGCGCTGATCCTCCCAGGCCTGTCGGCTGGAACCATTGGCGGGAGTAAACTCTGCAGCATAAAAAGCCAGATAGTCATCAACCGCCTGACTGGACCAGGAAGTGGCCCAACGCTTCAATACGGTCTCTCCAGTCTCCAGACCCACCTCTGCCTCCATCTCTGCAACGTTCGGCTCTGGTGCGGCAGGAGCTTGGCGCGGCGGGGCAGTACTGGCCGCTTGAGGCGAATTTCCTCCATCAACGGCTGGTTCTGTTGCTAAGCCTCCCGGTACTCTCTTCGGCGGCTCAACAGCAGCGGGAGGCTCTACCACAGTTGCTTCTTTGGCCGGTTCGGTTTTCGCCAACAGTTGCGCAGTCTGGGTCTGCTCCGTCGCGCTAGCAGCACCTTGCTGAGATTCCTTGGGGAGAGGGCCAGAACTGGCTAAAGCAATTTCATGCTCTCCCG
Organism: uncultured Desulfuromonadales bacterium; assembly: GCA_947259715.1. Classification (GTDB taxonomy): domain Bacteria; phylum Desulfobacterota; class Desulfuromonadia; order Desulfuromonadales; family Geopsychrobacteraceae; genus Malonomonas. Next base: position 2,815 of record CAMYNR010000203.1, on the reverse strand, counting down.
GAAAGAGCTGCAACCGAACCGCCTGCTTACCTTTTTCCAACTGCAGAGCACGACCATAAGAGTCACGGGCCATCTCTGAATAAACAGTGCCTAAATTTTGGTAGACAGTCGCATAGGATTCGTCGGTTGCAAGGGCCTTTTCCAGATAGTTGCGGGCCTGCTCCAAGTCGCCCTGAGCGGCATAAACCGAAGCCAGATTATTATAGGGCTGAGGGTAAATGGAATAATCTTTGACCAGGCCGAGAAAGGTTTGCTCGGCACTCTTCAGCTCTCCGATTTGCAGCTGCAGAATCCCTTTTTCCAAAGCACTCTGGAGTTCGATCGGAACACCGACTTCAACCTGGGCAGGAATCGGTGTCTGTCGATCCAAAGCGACCCCATAAGAAATGACCCCCGCGGCGGCCCCGAGGACCGCCAACCAGTAATAGCGCTTCAAGCTTTTTGCTGCCTTTGCTGGTTGCTGTTGCTTTATCATTGACTGTTTTTTCTCAAAATTCTGACGGCTGATAGAAGCCATCCGTTGTGAGTTGGCTCGACTGGCATCTTTGGCCAGCGTTCCCGATTCCTGTAATGCCGCCGCTCGTGCCTGAAGCCGCTGCTTTGCCCCTGATTGACTGGCCGGGCTGGCCGACAACCGCTCAAATGCAGAAAGTTTCTCTTCCTGAGGTAATGATTCCGACAAGCTTTCCGGGGGTATTTCGGATCGATTTATCGGGCTGCTGTCATTGGCTACCATGCCATTCTTATCCGGCTCAGAACCATCATCCGGATCAACAGGCCGTTCTCCCGCGGCGGCACTGCCTGTGGTCAACAGGCGCTCAATTCCAAGGATTAACTCCTGAGCAGAAAAACGTTCATCCGGCAGCGACTTGAGCAGACCATCGATGAGTGGCTGGTATTGAGCGAACTCCTTCGGCAGGGGCGCAACCTCCGCCTGCACATGCAACATCGCCGTCGCAAGTGGTTCCCGCTCCTCAAACGGCACATCGCCGGTCAGCAGTCGATAGAGGAGAACGCCAAGGCTGTAGAGGTCAGCAGGCGGACCGAGCTCTTCGCCACACACCAGCTCAGGGCTTGCATAGCGAGGGTCGATCGCTGAATTAAAGTCAATCTTCACCAGGCTGGCTAAACCGAAGTCGGCCAGAGAAATGCGACCTTGATCAATATAGATCGTTGCCGGAGAAAGGTGCCCATGCCAGAGCCCTGAACTGTGCATCAGACTCAAAGCTGTCGCGATCTGCTTTACTAAACGTAAAGCCTCCTCCGGCGCAAAGCCATCATCCAAAAGCTCAGCCAGAGGAACACCGACAGGCTCTGGATAAAGACAATATCTATGTTCTTCAGAAGCGTGCGCCTCCAGAAGCGAACAAATGCCCAGCAGTGTTTTGCCGCGCAAAACTTTGCCTTGCTCCAGGAAATCATGGCGCTCTTTCATGCTGAATAGCAACTCGGAGTCGATCAGCAGCAACCTGCACTCGCCATGTTCGGGATGATCCACCAGATAAGTCCGGTAAACCTGATTTTCTGCCAATGACTTGACAACCCGGTAGGCGGCAATGGTAAGGCCGCTATCTTGCATTCAAAAACTCCTTAAGAGGCTTTTCCACAGACCAGAAGAAATGACATTAACTCGTCATATTACGATCATTTAGACGCTATGACTAGGGGAAAATTGGCACAACGCCCAATCCGACACCTTCCTTGAAATCGCAAACCAGGTTCATATTCTGGATCGCCTGCCCGGCTGCCCCCTTGACCAGATTATCAATTGCGGAGACGATGATCACCCTCCCGGTTCGCTGATCTGCAACCAGTCCGAGATCACAAAAGTTTGTGCCCCGCAAATACGCGACATTCGGCAACTCATCCCCAGGCATGATCCGCACGAAGGGCTCATCAGCATAGCGCTGACGATACAGAGTAAGCAATTCAGCAGAGCTCAGGGTCTTATTCAGTGTGGCGTAGCAGGTCGAGAGGATTCCCCGGCTGATCGGCAGAAGGTGCGGGGTGAAATTGACCTGAACCGTTTCACCCGCCAAGCCGGAGAGAGTTTGCTCAATCTCCGGGGTATGCCGGTGGCTGGCGACTCCATAGGCCTTGAAGCCCTCATTGACCTCGCAATAGAGACTGCCCTGCTTGGCACCCCGCCCGGCGCCGCTGGTTCCCGACTTGCTGTCGATAATCAGGCTGGCCGGATCGATCAAGCGCTGCTCCAGCAATGGCGCCAGAGCCAAGGCCACACTGGTCGGATAACAGCCAGGATTGGCGACCAGACGGGCGTCAACGATCTGCGGACGAAAGAGCTCCGGCAGCCCGTAGACAGCTTCAGCCAGAAGTTCCGGGCTGGAATGGGGCTGATACCAGTGCTCGTAGACAGCCTGGTCCTTCAGCCGGTAATCGGCTGAAAGGTCGACCACTTTGCACCCTGCCTCGAGAAAGCCGGGAATGACCTCCATGGCGGACTTGTGCGGCAAAGCGGTGAACACCAGGTCGACTCGGCCGGCAATTTCAGCCACTTCGAGCGGTTCGCAAAGCAATTCGCAAAATCCCGCCAGAGAGGGGAAGGCATGACTGATCGGCAAACCCTCATGCTGCCTGGAGGTCACAGCGACAATCTCGACCTGAGGATGGCCAACCAATAAGCGGATCAATTCGGCGCCGGTATAACCGCTGGCACCAACCACTGCAACTTTCAGCATAAATACATCCCTAACTCGTTTCTGTCCGGAAACTGCCCTTTTTCACCAGCTCGGCGTCAATCAGCACATTCGCTTGTGCGGCGTAAAGCACTACGCCTCCGCGCAAATGCTTGATT
>CAMYNR010000202.1 GCA_947259715.1 uncultured Desulfuromonadales bacterium | reverse complement strand
GCTTCCATTTTGTCAAACTGCTCCTCGGCATGTTTTTCGAGCTTTCGCTCCAAATTATGATATTCGGAATCCGACAGCACATAGGTCAGATTGGGTATGTCACGAACAACATTCAGGATGGTCAGACGCGAATTATATTTTTTCGCAAAATCGACTCCCGCTTTAACTGCTTCATCGGAATTTTTGGAAAAATCGGTCAATATAAGCACATTTTGATATTCCATGGGTAGCTCCTTCTCTTCACATCCAACACTATCCACCTGGGCTGGTGAAAATTACCCGTAACATGTTCTCTTAATTTTATCCCGATTTTATTTCCATCTACGGGTATATGGTTTCAGGTGTCAGGTGTCAGGATTCAACTCCCTGGTGCCTCCGTCCTGACACCTGAAACCTTTTGCAAGTCGGAACAAAAATGAGATCAAAATTTAAGTCCATATGAGTCTATTAGTGAGTAACTTTTCACCACCTCGCTAGCCACCCAATGCCAAGCTGGGCAAAAACAGAGCGATTTGAGGAAAGGTAATCAGGATAATTGTCGCTAAAATTAGAATCAGTAAAAACGGCAACGCGTGGCCGATCACCTCAAGGTATGGTCGCCGGAATATGAGCTGGGCAGTAAATATGTCACAGCCAAACGGCGGTGTCGCCGAACCGATGGCAGCCTGCAAGGTCACCAACGTCCCCAGCAGAATGGGATCCACCCCCGCACCCACCACGTAGGGCTGAAAAACCGGACTAAGGATGAATATGGCCACGATGGGGTCGACAAACATACAAGCTACAAAGTAAACGACCACAATGATCGAAATTACCCACAACATCGACGGATCGGCACCGAACAGTGGCGGCAGAAGCTGCTGAGGGATCTGCATAAAACCGATTAAAAATGAAAATGCCTGACGCAGCGGCGGCGGCTTCCGTCGGGCTGAAAATCCCGGCATAAATACCGCCTACGATGATCACCGGAAACCCCATGACCGGAAGCCCGTCCTTGATCGCGGATATCCGCTCGGCCCAGCTTGCCTTGGGAAGGGTTGGAACCTTTTTCACCTTAGAATAGACGTAGCAGTATATGGAGAACATCAACAGAATCATCAGGCCGGGAAAAACTCCGGCCAGAAAGAGCATCCCGATGGAGGTGCTGGTGGCCACCCCGTAAACGATAAAGCCGATGCTGGGAGGGATGAGAAAAGCAATATCACTGGAATTGATAATCAGGCCCAGGGTAAAGGAGCTTTTATATCCCGCTTCCAGCAGCATGGGCCGCATGGTGCCGCCGATGGCCGCGACGGTGGCCTGGGTCGAGCCGGAAACGGCGCCGAAAAGCGTGCAACTCGCGTTGGTGGTAATGGGCAATCCTCCCGGCAGATGGCCGACAAAGACTTTCAGCATTCGTATTAACCGGCCGGCGGACTCACCGGTGGTGATGATACTGGCTGACAGAATGAACATAATCCCGGTGATGACCTGTTGCACCATGGTAATGATCATTTTGGGCGCGAAATCCGGCATGTAAACGTACAAGTAAAGGATTAAAGAACCCAAGAGGGTCACCATAAAGGGAAATCCGAACAGTAACATCGTCGCCAGACTGATTCCAAAAAGTGTCATATCTGTGCCCCCCCTATCTCTTCATCTTCGTACTCGCTTTGTTGATCCGGAGACTGCCAGGGCTCCTTTTCGGTAAAATTTTTGATAATCGTTCGGATATACTGAATACATGCCAGGCCGAATCCGATGGGAATTATTACGTAAAACGTCCATTTCGGAACGCGCAGGGCCGGCGTCATGTGTCCTTTACTCATGGCATTGGCCAGATACTCGTAAGAGGCCCAAGTCATGATCGCCATAACGATCGCACTGATTATTGAGATGATAATAATAAACGTCTTCTCCATTTTCGGCGGCATGGCGTCTAAAAACGCCCCCATCCGGATGTGTCGTGCCTTTCTGACACCATAGCTGACACCGGTAAAGGTGGTCAACATCACCAGAAACATGGAAACTTCCTCGGCAAAATAGATGCTTTGAAAAAAGGTCCGGGCAAACACATTGGCGATTAAAAGTATGCCGAGGGCGGCCACGCAAAAAACCAGGATGGATACTTCCACACCGTTGACAATCAACCCGGTGTAGTGGTTGATTTTCTGGAAGACGGACACCTCTCTTGGGTCGCTGCTTTTTTCATTCATTGTTTAAGCCTCCATTGTGGATACACTTGTGCCGGTACTGCAGCAGGTGGGCTGCCGCAGTACCTTTGGAGCGGTTATTTGATGCCCAGGGCTTGTTTCGCGTTCTCGATATCTTTTAAGAGCGCATCCAGAATCTCCTGGGAACCTTCTCCCCCGATTTTGGTATATTGGGGATAAACGGTCTGCGCCTTGGCTTTGAATGCGGCAATGGTAGCATCATCCAGCACGGTAAATTTCAGCTCGGGTTTGGCCTTTTTCATTTTTTCTCCATCGCTGGCGTTTCTTTCGGTAATCCATTTTCCTGCTGGAATGATGGCATCAATCCAGAACTTACGCATCTCCTGCTGCGCTTCTTTGGTCAAACCGTCAAAAAACTCCTGATTGACGGTGGGAATCCCTAAAAACGGCTCGCTTTTCAGCTGGGTCAAGTAGTCCTGAACTTCATAGAACTTCATGCTGTAGATCGCAAACAGCGGGTTGACCTGGGCGTCGATGAGGCCCATCTGCAGACTGCTGTAGACCTCGCCGTAGCTCATGGGCGTCGGCGCGGCGCCGTAGGCTTTGTAGTCTTCCACAAGCAGCTTGGAAGACATCAGGCGAAGCTTGAGGCCTTTGACGTCAGCCAATGATTGGATCTCCTTTTTGGAGGACATCCACTGCCAGCCTTCAAACATGATCGACAGCGGAACCAGGTCGTTTTTTCTGAAGGCCTTCTCCAACAAAGGCATAAACTCACCGTTTCTCACCATCCAATCCAGAATTTCCGGGACTTTTTCGGTGGGAAAGAGGTAGTTCAATGCCAGTACCTGGGCCTGGGGAACAAATGAGCTGATCCAGGCGT
>CAMYNR010000201.1 GCA_947259715.1 uncultured Desulfuromonadales bacterium | reverse complement strand
CCGGCCCCACGCGCCGGCTATTGTTGATAAACTATGATCCTGCTGGGCAACTTTGTACGCTAAGCAAATGCTGGCGCCGCTCTAGGAGGCTGTCGGACTTTCTGGATTGAAACGAAAAATTGGCTGGTCGAGACCAGATTTTCGAGAATTTGAGAGTGAATAGCAGGGCTATTTATCGAAAATTGTCGGAGATATGGGCCGATCAGGCAATTTTGCAGTCGATTCATGATAAGTCCGACAGTCTCCTAGCCTCTCATTGATCTCAGCGGCCAGTTTGGAAATGTTCTCACCTTTAGGAAAAACTTGACATGAAATGAAAATCAATTAATATGAAGAATCTAAGTGATGCTGGGTACTATAGACCTCAGGTTTCCGTGAAGCCCTGACGGGCAATCGGAAATTTCCGCCAGATGGAGAACTTTGCACATGGAGCAAGCGAGGGAGCAGCTGCCTCTGTCAGTTATGGCTGAACCGAGCTGGAAGGATAACGCTGATCAGTATGATCCGCTCCTAGAAGCTTTGCTGATTGCGGTTCGCTCACATGGTGGCAACCTGACTCGGGAAGCTGCCCTTGCCGGATTGCCTCTGGAAGGCGGACGTCTCTCGGTCCCCTTATTCAGCCGCGCAGCACAGCGTGGTAATCTGGTGACCCGCTTTGTGCGCAAACCCCTGGAGCAGCTGAACAATAATCTTTTTCCGGCCATTCTGCTGCTAAACAAGCACCAGGTTTGCCTTCTCGCCGGCATCGATGCCGAAAATAAACTCGCCCAAGTTATCTATCCGGAGTTCCCTGAAACCTATCGAGACGTGCCGCTGGATGAATTGAACGCCGATTACTCCGGTAACGCCATTTACCTGCAGCCTAAATTCCGCTTTGATGCGCGCAATCCGGAAGTCGGCAAGGTCCGGCGGCGGCATTGGTTCTGGAGTGTTCTCGGCGAAAATCTGCCGCTTTATCGAGATGTCCTGGTCGCGGCTTTTCTGATCAGCCTGTTCGGTCTGGCGGTGCCACTTTTTACCCGCAATGTCTACGACAGGGTGGTCCCAAACCAGGCGATCGACACCCTTTGGGTGCTCGCTTCAGGAGTATTCATTATCCTGCTTGGTGACCTCATGTTGCGGACCATGCGCAGCTATTTTCTCGATTTGGCCAGCAAGCGGGTCGATGTCAAGCTGTCCGCCTACATTATGGAGCGGGTGCTCGGCACGCGTATGGAGCATCGACCGCTCTCTGCCGGCTCCTTTGCTTCGAACCTGCGTTCATTTGAAACGGTGCGCGATTTTATTACCTCGGCGACCGTCACGGCCTTTATCGATCTGCCGTTCTCGCTCCTCTTTCTGGTGGTCATCGGTCTGCTTGGTTGGCAACTGACCCTGCCGATTGTCATCGGGATGCTGGTGGTGGTGATCGGCTCTCTTTTGGTGCAGAGCAAGATGCACGAACTGGCAGAGATGACCTATCGGGCTTCGGCGCAGCGCAATGCCACCCTGATCGAGAGTTTGGTCGGTCTGGAGACGATTAAAACACTTGGTAACGAGGGGACGATGCAGAGCAAATGGGAAACGAGCGTCGCTTATCTGGCGCAGATTTCCAACCGTTTGCGGCTGCTTTCAACCTCGACCCTCAATCTGGCGCTGTGGACCACCCAGAGTGTCAATATCGCAATCATCACCATCGGCGTTTACTTGATCGCCAACAACCAGCTGACCATGGGTGGATTGATCGCTTGTTCGATGCTCTCCTCGCGGGCGTTGGCACCGATCAATCAGGTGACCGGGCTACTCACCCAATATCACCACGCGACGACCGCATTCAAATCACTCAACGAAATTCTTGCCAACCCGGTTGAGCGGCCTGTGGACTCGAACTTTATTACCCGACAGAATTTTGAGGGTGCCATCGAGTTCAAGAATGTCGCTTTTCACTATCCGGAACAGGAGATTGAAGCCTTACGGGAGGTCTCATTCCGCATCAATCCGGGAGAGCATGTCGCCATTCTGGGCCGGGTGGGATCCGGCAAGTCGACCCTGCTCAAGCTGATGCTGGGTCTCTACCAGCCGACCAAGGGGGGAATCTATCTGGACAGCATCGATTCTCGGCAGCTTGACCCCGCCGAGGTGCGGCGATGTACCGGCTACGTTTCCCAGGATGTCACCCTGTTTTACGGAACGCTGCGTGAGAACCTGGTCCAGGGGGCTCCCCATGCTGACGACCAGGAGGTTCTTGCTGCCGCTCAAGCTGGAGCGCTGCTTGAATTTGCCAATTCCCACCCGCAGGGTTTCGACATGTTGATCGGTGAACGTGGCGAGTCGCTTTCTGGCGGCCAACGCCAGGGTGTCGCCATCGCCAGGGCGGCGATCAAAAACCCCTCGGTGCTGTTGCTGGATGAGCCGACTGGAGCGATGGATCATAGCAGCGAGGAGCTGGTTAAAAAGGAGCTGGAAAAGCTTGGCCGCAGTAAAACCATGATTCTGGTGACCCATCGGACTTCTCTGCTGAATCTGGTTGACCGGATCATTGTTATGGATTCTGGCAAGGTGGTTGCGGACGGACCCAAGCAGCAGGTGATTGACGCCCTGCGTCAGGGTCTGATCGGAGGGGCATCATGATCCGCGGGCTGCTGCGGAAACTGCTTGGAGGAAAATCCGGCCAGCGGGAAGACTGGTCGATGGATGTCGACTGGGCGCGCGATGACCAGGAGCCGCTGCGAGCTAGAGCCTTGCTCTATGCTGGATGTGCAATTGTACTTTTGGCACTGGTTTGGTCAGCTTATGCCGAGCTGGAAGAAGTAACCCGGGGAGAGGGGCGGGTGATTCCATCCCGTCAGCTCCAGATTGTTCAGGCCTTTGACGGTGGGGTGGTGTCGGAGCTGCTGGTGCGGGAAGGACAAACGGTCGCTGCCGGAGAGCTGCTGGTGCGTATCGACCCAACCCGCTTTGTCTCATCACTGCGAGAGAATCGGGCGCAATATCTGGCCCTGTTAGCCAAGGCCGAACGGCTCAAGGCGCTATCCGAAAAACGCACCTTCCAGCCGCCTAAAGAGCTCGTCGACGAGGCACCTGACATCCTCGCGCGGGAAAGCACGCTTTACACTTCGAGCCAGGAAGAATTGAATGCCTCTATCGCCATCGCCCGGCAGCAGTTGCAGCAGCGCAATGAGGAGCTTCACGAAGGCCGTGCCAATCTTAAGCAGCTTGAACGGCGCCTTGAACTCGCCCAGCAGGAACTCGACGTGACCAAGCCGTTATTTAATTCCGGTGCGGTCTCTGAGGTTGAGCTTCTACGCCTGGAGCGGGATGTTGTCGCCACCCGCGGTGAACGCGACCAGGTCCTGGCACAGATCGAGCGAATCAAGTCGACCATGGATGAAGCAAAACGCAAGATTCAGGAAGTCAAACTGACCTTCGACAACCGCATCCGCCGGGATCTTTCTGAGACTCTGGCGAATTTGAGCGGGCTTTCGGAAGAGAAGCTCGCTCTTGCGGATCGGGTCAAACATGCCGAGGTCAGATCCCCGGTGCACGGCACGGTCAAGCGGCTGCTGGTTAACACTGTCGGTGGCGTGGTTCAGCCCGGCAAGGATGTTGTGGAAATTGTTCCATCGGACGACACCCTGGTCCTTGAGGTTCGCATTAATCCTAAAGATATCGGATTTTTACGGCCCGATCAGCAGGCTCAAGTCCGGTTCAGCGCCTACGATTATTCCATTTATGGCAGCCTTGAGGCACGGGTTGAGCGGATTGGCGCCGATACAATCATTGATGAGCGTGGCAACGCCTACTATCTGGTGCGGGTCCTGACCCTCAAGCCGGATCTCGGTGAAAATCTGCCGATTATTCCCGGCATGATGGCCCAGGTCGACATCATCACCGGTGAAAAAACCCTGTTGACCTATTTGTTGAAGCCGATCCTTAGAGCTCAGACGACTGCCTTGAGGGAGCGATGAACCTAGCACACTATTGCCTATCATCGCGCGCCGACCAGCTGTTGCGCTGGCAGCAGGCTTTTCCGGAAGGGAAAATCACTTCGACGCCCGAGCGGCTGAAAAGCAGCATCCGTAGCGAATCGATCATTTGGATTCACACCGACAGCTTCCCCGCTGGGACTCTTCAGGAGGCGATTGTCCGGCTGGCTTCTCACCGGGATGTTCACCGCGTGGTCGTTATCTCCTCGGTTCCAAATGTTCAAGAAACAGCAGCGGTTCTGGCCTCCGGAGCGACTGGTTACTGCCATGCCCTGGCAACCCCTGAACTGTTCCGCAAAATAGCAACGGTGGTCTCAAACGGGGGATTCTGGGTCGGCGAGGAATTTATCAGTCAGCTCGCGGGGAGTGTCTCGCGAGTTCTCAGTCCAACAGGACAGGAGCTTGAGCCCGCAGTTTTAGACAGGCTCTCGGCCCGAGAGCGCCAGGTCGCTCTGCAGGTGCAGAAAGGCGCTGCCAACAAAGAGATCGCTGCTGCCCTCGATATTACCGAGCGCACCGTCAAGGCCCACCTGAGTTCCATCTTTCAGAAACTGGAAATTCGTGATCGGCTGCAGTTGAGCCTGCTTCTGTCACAGATCCCTTCTTAGTTCCACTGATATCTCACTATCTATTAATCCTGATTATTCAAGGAAATCTTAAAAAACTCTTTTTTTGGACTAAAGTCCAATTCCCTTAGATATAAATTTTTGCTAATCTTAGAAAAATCTAAAAAACTTTGACTTCGATCCGGATTAACGAAAAGGAAGAAGCGTATGTCGACTGCCCGCCCAATCGCAACTGTTGCCGCTGTTATCGGTAAAGCTTACGTTCGTACGCCCGAAGGGGAGACACGATCGCTCAAGCCAGGCGATATTCTTTACGAAGGGGATGTGGTCCTCACCTCTCCCGACGGTCGCGTCGAACTCGATCTGGGGGCTGGAAGTTTTATCGAACTGACAGCTGGGCAGTCGCTCAAGATGACAGCGGAGTTGTCAAACATTTATCAGGCCGAGGTGGAGGACGCTGCGATCGCTGAGCAAACGATCGATAAAATCGTCCAAGCGCTTTCTGAGGGAGGTGACATTGATCTCGATCTGGACGCTCCGGCTGCCGGCGGCGGAAATAATGACGGCAACGGGTTTGTTCGCCTGCTACGAATCCTGGAGTCGGTCGATCCTCCTGGAATAGATTTGGGACCATTGGACGCAGGACCTGAGCCGCTTTTTGAAGGCTTTCCCGACGGTGATGGCACGATTTTGCCTGGAACATCTTCAACCACCTCAATCGATGGCTCATCTATTCTGGTCGCGGACAGCCAGACCATCGACGAAGACACTGTTGCCAGCGGCAACGTTCTCCTTAATGATAGCGATATCGACGATACCTTGAGTGTTGCAACGTTTGTCGTGAGTGGTGATCCGGCCACCTACAGCGGAGGGGATACTGCTACGATTGCGGGCGTCGGATCACTTCAGATTTTTGCAGATGGGAGTTATGTTTTTTCCCCCGTCGCAGACTGGAACGGAGCCGTACCGCAGGTCACCTACACCACCAATACCGGCAGCAGTACCACATTTGACATCACTGTCGCAGAAATTAACGAGGTTCCTGTCATTGCCGGTGCTGATGCCGGGGCGGTGACAGAGGATGCTACGGCTCCAAGTCTCACCGAGTCAGGGACACTCACAATCACGGATGCCGATCCCGGCGAAGCCATCTTTATTGCTGGCGCCGGTGTTTCGAGCGCGGGTGCCCTCGGCAGTCTCGCCATTGACGCCACCGGTAACTGGAACTACTCGGTTCTGAATGCTGATGTCCAGTACCTGGCTGACGGCGAAACCAAGGTCGAGACCTTCACCGTCAAGTCCGATGACGGGACCACTCACGACATTACCATCACCATAACCGGGACCAACGACGATCCAGTTATTGCTGGCGTTGATGCGGGCGCAGTGGCGGAGGGTGCCTCGGCACCGAACCTGACTGACAGTGGCACGCTGACCATTTCCGATGCGGATGCTGGCGAGGCAGTCTTCGCCGCTGGCGCCGGTGTGCCAAGCGCTGGAGCATTGGGGGCACTGACCATTGATGCCAGCGGTCACTGGAGCTACTCAGTTCCCAATGCTGATGTCCAGTATCTTGCTGAGGGCGAAACCAAGGTCGAAACCTTCACTGTCGCAGCCGATGACGGGACCACTCACGATATTGCCATCACCATAACCGGGACCAATAATCTGCCGGTAATTGCTGGCGTTGATACCGGTGCTGTGACTGAGGATACCAATGTGGTCAGTGGTTTCATAACTGATTCTGGCATCTTAACCATCTCTGATGCTGATAATGGTGAAGCCGTTTTCAATCCTGGCACCGTCACTGGCACCTACGGTGATCTGACGATAGATGCGGCCGGCAACTGGAGCTATTCGGCCGACAACAGCCAGCTGGCGATCCAGCAACTTGGTCTAGGCGACAGCCTGACCGAGACGTTGACTGTGACCACCCTGGACGGCACGCCTCATACTGTCCAGATGACGATCAACGGCGTCAACGACGGCGCCATCATCGCCGGGCAGGACGCAGGTGTGGTGATCGAAGATGCCTCCGCTCCGAACCTGACGGAGAGCGGCACGCTGACGATCAATGACGCCGATGCCGGTGAGGCAAGCTTTATTACCGGTGCTGGCGCCGCGAGTGTTGGCGCGTTGGGGAGTTTGACGATTAATGCCAGCGGCGACTGGACTTACAGCGTTGCCAACGCCGGCGTACAATACCTGGCGGCCGGAGAGACCAAGGTCGAGACCTTTACCGTCACCTCCGTCGATGGCGCGTCCCATGACATCGTCGTGACGATCAATGGAACTGAAGACGCCCCGGTCATCACCGGCACTGCCAGTGGTGCTGTTTTCGAAGATGGTGCCGCGGTGGCAACAGGTTCCCTGGCAACCAGCGATGCCGATGCCATTGACACCCCGATCTTCACCGCGCAACCCGGCACCGCCGGGACATACGGCACTTTCTCAGTCGATGCCGCTGGCGCCTGGACCTACACTCTGGACAACGCCGCAGCACAATCACTTGCCGGAACGGATTCTGTTAACGAAACCTTCACCGTGGCCGCGACCACCGTAGATGGTGAATCGGTTAGTCAGAATGTCACCCTGACTGTGACTGGCAGCGAAGACGCACCGGTTATCACCGGCACCGCCAGTGGCACCGTTGCCGAAGACGGCACCCTGGTGGCAACCGGCAGTCTGGCATCTACAGACGCTGATGCCATCGACACGCCCACCTTCACTGCGCAGCCCGGCACCGCAGGCACTTACGGTACTTTCGGCGTCGATTCCGCAGGT
>CAMYNR010000200.1 GCA_947259715.1 uncultured Desulfuromonadales bacterium | reverse complement strand
GCGCGGCGGCGCGCAACACGACAATTTCGGCATGCGCGCTCGGGTCTTGTGCGCTGATCGGCTGATTATGCCCGGCCGCGACCAGGTTACAATAAAGATCATTGAAGGCTTTCGGGTGTTTTTTCAACGCATCCGCAAAGGTCGATCCCGACTCCACATCCTCCTTCACCTGGGTCAATATTGTTTTAAAGGTCTTATTTTCCTGTTGCGCCGAGAGGATATCCAGGCACTGCACCAAGGGCAACCCAGCATCGATCATGGTCGCAAACTGCCGCGTGAAAACGACAATATCTTTGCTGGTGATTTTCGGCTGCAGGAAGCTGATTTCCATATCCAGCCCCTTACCAGCCTCTTTCACCTTGTTAGCCTGAATCCCCTGGCGCCGCAGATGCGCGATCACCATGGCTTCGCTGCCTGCTTCCATTTCACCCTTGGTGTTTTTCCCGTCTCTTGACCGCCCGGTCCAGGAGAACTTTGGCATGGCCTGACCCTTTCAATTTACCGTATCAATTATTTTATAGATCTATCAATTAACGACCGATACCCGCCGGCTTGCGCCGCAATACCGCGCTCGGATTGGCAAACATCTGCTTGAGTTCTTCAATGTCCGGTGAACGGCTATAAGCGTCATCCTGGGTAATTTGCCGGGAATGTGCCAAAAAGAACAAACATTGATTCAGCGTCTGCATACCGAATTTATCCTGCCCGACCTGCATTTGCGAGTAGATCTGGTGAATCTTGTCTTCGCGGATCAGGTTGCGGATCGCCGGATTGGGTACCATCACCTCCAGCGCCATGCAGCGTCCCTTGCCGTTGGCCCGCTTCATAAGGGTTTGCGATAACACCCCTTCGAGAACAAAGGAGAGCTGGGTGCGCACCTGCGACTGCTGGTTGGTGGGAAAGACATCGACGATCCGGTTGATGGTCTGGACGCAGGAATTGGTGTGTAAGGTGGCGAAACAGAGGTGGCCGGTCTCAGCAATGGTCAAGGCCGCCTCAATGGTTTCGATATCCCGCAATTCGCCTAAAAGCACGACATCAGGGTCCTGGCGCAGGATATACTTGAGAGCCTTTTTAAATGATTGGGTATCAGCACCAACCTCCCGCTGGTTAACCAGACATTTCTTATGGTGATGCAGGTATTCGATGGGGTCTTCAATGGTGATGATATGTTCGCTGCGCTCGGAATTGATGGCATCGACGATCGCCGCCAGGGTGGTCGATTTACCGCTACCGGTCGGTCCGGTCACCAGGATCAGGCCACGCGGCTTTTGCGACAACGACTTGACCACCGGCGGCAGGCCGAGATCTTCGAAACTTTTGATTTCAAAGGGAATCGCCCGGAAGGCTCCCGCCACCGCGCCGCGCTGCAGAAACAGGTTGCCCCGAAAACGGGATAAGCCTTTCACACCGAAGGAGAGATCGAGTTCATTTTCTTCTTCGAATTGGCGTTTCTGCGCATCGGTCAGAACACTGTAACAGAGCTGCTTGGTTTCCGAGGGGGACATGGCCGGGGTGTTGAGAACGACCATCTGGCCGTCGATCCTGATCTGGGGCGGAGTGCCGGTTGACAGGTGCAAGTCGGACGCACCCTTCTCTATCATTGCCTTAAGCAACTGATGCATGTTGGCCATAAATAATAACCTCGAAACCTGGTGAAATTATTGAAATACACCTGAATGAAAAATCAGTCGTCGGCGACCGTGCAGCGCAGTACTTCTTCGAGGGTCGTAACCCCCTCCATCATTTTAGTCAACGCCGACTGACGCATGGTTTTTACCCCCAGCCGCATCGATTCCTGTTTGATTTCCGCGGTATTGGCGCCTGAAAGCACCATCTCCTTGATCTCTTCAAACATCGGCATGACCTGGTAAATGCCAATCCGCCCCTTATAGCCGGTATCGTTGCAGACCGTGCAGCCTTTGCCTTTGTAGGTAATAAAATTGCCGACCTCATCTTCCGGAACTCCGGCGGTGATCAGCGCTTCTGCGGACAGCTCTTCCGGCTCCTTGCATTCGGAACAGACCCGCCGACCGAGCCGCTGGGCGGAGATCAGGTTGACCGCCGAGGCGACCAGGAAAGGTTCGATGCCCATATTCAACATCCGGTTGATGGTACTTGGCGCGTCATTGGTGTGCAGGGTCGAAAGCACCAGGTGGCCGGTCAGGGCCGCCTTGACGCCGATCTCCGCAGTTTCGAAGTCACGGATCTCGCCGATCATGATGATGTCCGGGTCCTGGCGCAAAAAGGCCCGCAGAGCAGCCGCGAAGTTGAGGCCGATCTCTTCGTGCATCTGCACCTGATTGATCCCGGCAAAGTTGAATTCGACCGGATCCTCGGCGGTCGAAATGTTTTCCGTGGTTTTGTTCAGCTCGGAGAGTGCCGAATAGAGAGAAACCGTCTTCCCGCTGCCGGTCGGCCCGGTGACCAGGACCATTCCGAAAGGTTTGTGGATTTCGGCCTTGAAATATTTCAGGGCCTGCTCTTCATAACCGAGCTTGGTCATATCGAGCTGCAGGTTGCTCTTATCCAGCAACCGCAAGACTACTTTTTCGCCGAACAGGGTCGGCAGACAGTTGACCCGGTAATCCATCTCGACGCCGCGGCCCATCTTGATCTTGATTCGGCCATCCTGCGGTAGGCGCCGTTCGGCGATATCGAGATCGGCCATAATTTTCAGCCGCGAGGTAATGGCGTTTTTCAGTTTGCGCGGCGGCTTCATCACCTCGTAAAGCACACCATCAATCCGGTAGCGGACGCGAAAAACATGCTCATAGGGCTCGATATGGATATCTGACGCCTTCTTCTTGATGGCATCGGTCAGAATCAGGTTGACCAGCTTGACAACCGGGGCATCCTCACTGGCTTTTTCCAACTCGCCAACATCTTCAAAGGAACCGTCTTCAACCAGCTCCAGATCATCAAAATCTTCCAGGCCGTCCATGACATCGGCCAGGGAAGAGCTTTGATCGTAATAACTGTCGATGGCATCTTTTATGGCCGCTTCAGCGGCGACCACCACCTCGACATTGAAGCCGGTCATGAACTTGATGTCGTCGATGGCAAAGATATTGGAGGGATCGGACATGGCGACGATCAGGGTCGCTCCGGCGCGATTGATCGGCACCAGCTGATATTTTTGCGCGACATCAGCCGGGATCAGTGCGATGACGGCCGGGTCGACCTCAAATTCCGCCAGATTGATCGAGGGTACACCGTAGTGTTTGGAGAGAAAGGCGGCGAGATCGCTTTCCTGAACGTAGCCGAGCTTGATGAGAGCCGCACCTAAGCGGACCCCCTCTCTTTTCTGTTCGGCAATGGCTTTAGCTAACTGGTCGTCAGAAATCAGCTGATTGCGGACCAGAAGTTCGCCAAGGCGGTTTGTACTCATCGAGTCAGGTTCCCTTCACTGCTTAATCATTTGCCCGATATTTCATGAGACAGGCTCTCATCCTGCCGGGAGCAGGCCGTCGGCCGGTCCAGAGAAAGAAGGCCTCTTCACCCTGGGCCGCCAGCATGCCCAAGCCGTCAACTGCACGCAATCCTTGAAGACGAGCCTGTTGCAGCAGTGGCGTATCGACCTTGGAATATACCATATCATAAAGTAGCACACTATGCTTAATATTTTCCAATGGAAAGTTTTCAATTGACTCGCCTTTCAGACCGACCGAGGTGGAATTCACCACCAGATCAGCCTGCTGGAGCGCAGCCAGAAACGCCTGGTCCTGATAATTGCAAGCCTGGAATTCTGTTTTTGGAAAATGGCCGGCAAGATCCAGGACCAACTGCTCAGCCCGACCGAGGCTACGGTTAGCGATACAGATCTGCTGCGCTCCTGCTGCGGCCAGAGCGACGACCGCCGCGCGGCAGGCTCCTCCCGCACCGAGCATGACAACCCGGCTCTGAGCCGGCTGAAAGCCGAGCTCCTGCTCGGCTGAGCGTAAAAAACCCAAACCATCGGTATTATAGCCGTGGAGGGTCCCCTTTCGATTGACAATGGTGTTGACCGCCCCGATCAATCGGGCGCTGGGATCGACTTCATCCAGCAATGGCAAGACCGCCTCCTTGTGGGGAATGGTGACGTTCACCCCGGAAATTTGCAGGGCTCGTATACCAGCGAGAGCCTGGGGTAAATTCTCCGGCTGGACATGAAATGGCACATAGACGGCGTCAATCTCCAGATCTTCGAAAGCCTGATTCTGCATCAACGGCGACAGGGAATGCCCTACGGGATCCCCCAGGATAGCGTAGACCTGACTTTTTCCTGTTAAAGGCATAACTTGATCCACCTCATGCTATATACTTTCCAATCTGGAAACCACACAGTGGCATCCGGAGTTTCCGAATGCTCACTAGTTACGATAGAGAAAGATATTGCCGGTATTGCACAACCTGAACCCGCTCCAGTATCTGCCGGGCGCGGAGCACGTCATTGCCGATCGCAGCGGCCAACTCCTGCGGCCCGGCAAAGGCCTGTTCCGGCCTGAGCCGTTCCACAAAATAGATCCGCAGTGACTCATCGTAAAGCCGGCCGACGAAATCGATCAGGTGCACCTCGATGGTTGGCTCCTTGCCGCCGAAGGTGGGGCGATGGCCAAGATTAACCACCCCATTGAATTCCTGTTCGCCATGCCGCACCTTGACGGCATAAACGCCATCGGCTGGCAGCAACTCTTTTTTGGTTTGCAGGTTGGCAGTGGGAAAACCAAGCCCTCTGCCCCGCTTTTCCCCTGGAACCACCAGGCCTTCCAGATTGTAGTGACGCCCCAGCAGGGAAACGACCCTGTCGACCTCACCAGCAGCAACCAGTTGGCGGATACGGGTCGAACTGTAGGGCACGCCATCGACCCCGACCGGCTGCAAAACATCCACCTCGAAACCTTTTTCACGCCCGCTCTGGGCCAGAAAATCAGCGCTGCCCTGACGATTTTTCCCAAACGCATAGTCGTAGCCAACGACCAGCGCTTTGACCCGTAACTGCTTGACCAGGATCTCATCGACAAACCGCTCCGGTGTCATTTCAGCGAACTGGCTGGTGAATTTCGCTTCAATGAGCAGGTCGACATGCGAAGCCGCAATCAAACGGCGCTTTTCTTCCGGAGTATTCAACAGTAGAGGGGCCTTCTCCGGCGCCAGCAGTTTCAGAGGGTGCGGTTCAAAAGTAAATACCACAGAAGAGCAGGCCAACTGCTGTGAGCGTTTGATTAAATGCCGAAACAGCTCCCGATGGCCGAGGTGGACCCCGTCGAAATTTCCCAGAGTAACAACACTGGGACCGAAAGCCTGAGGCAGCTGCTCTAGGGAAGAATAAATATCCATAGCGGAATTGCGTTGTCCTGAATGACTCTTAAAAAAGGTGAATGAGTTTTAGATAGTAGCGATTTTTACCGCGATTCGACAAGGGTAAAATCGACGCGCCCGCGAGCGGGGTCAACAGCTGCAACCTTGATTGTCACGGCCATGCCGACCTTGAAGGTCTTACGGCGGCGTTCGCCGGTCAGACTATGGTTCTGCGGATCGAAGGAGTAATAGTCATTCTGCAAGCTGCGCACATGCACCAGCCCCTCGACAAAGTACTCATTTAACTCAACAAAGAAGCCGAACTCGGTGACCGAAGAGATGATTCCGCCAAACTGATCGCCAAGTCGTTTTACCATCACCTGGCAACGACGCAATTCGACCAGCTGCCGTTCCGCGGTCATGGCCCGCCGTTCTTTGGCTGAACAGTCCCCCCCCAGGGTCACCAGGCGGGAATGGTCCAAAGACCCGCCTTGCCCTGCTCGCAAAGCCTGCTTCAAAGCCCGATGGACGCTCAGATCTGGGTAGCGGCGAATCGGCGAGGTAAAATGGCAGTAACAGTCGGCAGCCAGGCCAAAGTGTTTTTTATTCTCCGGTGCGTAGCGGGCCTGCGGCAGGCTGCGCAGTAACTGTTGATTCAAGAGACGCTCTTCGGGGCGGTCAGCAATCTCTTTCAATAACTCCTGCAACTTCTGCTGCAGGTTGTCACCCAGGGTCAACCCGAAACCGCATTCGGCCGCCAGTTGTTGAAAGTCCTGCAGTTTATCAATGCTCGGCGGCTCATGAATCCGATACAGAAAGGCCATCTTCTGCCGCTGAAGAAAAGCGGCGACCGCTTCGTTGGCGGCCAGCATGAATTCCTCGATCAGGCAATGCGCCTGGTTCCGCTCGGCTTTCACCAGATCGATCGGTCGTCCGCTTTCATCCAGCAGAATTTCGACCTCAGGCACTTCCAGTGCAAGGCTGCCGCGCTGACGCCGCATTCGATTGAGAATTTCGGCCAACTCAGCCATCTGCAATAGCTGAGTCCTTAGTTCGGAAGGCAGTTTAACAGATTCGGCCTCCTCGAGGCAGGTCGCCACCTGAGTATAGGTCAAACGCGCTCTGCTGCGCATCACCGCTGGATAGAAGCTGGCCCCGGTACAGTGCCCCACTGAATTAATCTGCATTTCAGCGGTCATCACCAGGCGCTCCTCATCCGGATTCAGGGAGCAGATGCCGTTACTGAGTACTTCCGGCAGCATTGGCAGGCAATAGCCGGGAAAATAGACGCTGGTCCCTCGCTCCAGTGCGTCCTGATCGATATGACTGCCGGGCTTGACGTAATGGGCCACATCGGCGATGCAGACCCAAAGCCGAAAACTGCCAGCGGACTCTTTACGCACAGCAACGGCATCATCAAAATCCCTGGCCGTTTCGCCGTCGATGGTAACGAGAGGGAGCTGTCGTAAATCGCTGCGCCGGGCGATTTCAGCAGCAGTGACCGGCTGGGCAGCTTTTTTTGCTTCGGCCAATGCTGCGGCTGAAAACTGATATGGCAGAGCATTGTTGCGAATGACCGTTTCAATATCGACCTGCGGGTCGCCCGCCTCACCAATGATCTCGGAAACAAGGCCGCGAGCGGCGTGACTGGCCTGAGCATAGCTCTCAATCTGAACCTCAACCACCTGCCCAGTCTTAAGCTCTTGGCTGTGATCAAGAAAGATCGGTCCGGCCAGTTTCGGATCAAGCGGCAGCGCCACTGCACCCTGGCGATTGATTCGAACCTCGCCAAGGAGGCGGGAATGAGCCCGCTCAAGAACCTGAACCACCTCAGCATAGGGGCGGCCGTCACGCCTGGATATACGCTGGAGGACGCGCACCCGATCACCGTCCATCGCTGTTCCGATGTGTCGCGCAGGGATGAACAGATCTGGCTGCTTTTCATCATCAGGGCGGAGAAAACCATAGCCTTTCTCCGCCAGGGTAAAGGTGCCCTCGCAGGAATTCTGTCTGGCAGAGAGACGATAAGCGCCTTTGGCAGGTTCTTCAATAAGCCCCTTGCGAACCAGCTGCTGCAGGTGCCGGGTCAATTGTTTC
>CAMYNR010000199.1 GCA_947259715.1 uncultured Desulfuromonadales bacterium | reverse complement strand
GTCATAGTGACACTCCGGATCGGCGGAGAGCTCCTGCCAGTCCTCCTCGCGCCCCTGAGAGCGCAGCCACTGCCGGGTCCGCTGGTCGGAAGGAAAAACCGTGGAGGTGGCGCCCAGCTCGGTGCCCATGTTGCCGATGGTCATCCGGTCGGTGGCGGAGAGGGTCTTCACCCCCGGGCCGTAGTACTCTACCACCATGCCAACGCACCCTTTAACGTCGTAGCGACGCAGCATCTCCAAAATCACGTCCTTGGCGCTGACCCAGTCTGGCAGCTCGTTGGTCAGTTTGATGCCCAGAACTTTCGGACAGGGGAAGGAATACGGGCGCCCGGCCATCGCCAGGGCGACGTCCATCCCCCCTGCGCCAATGGCCAGCATCGACACACTGGCGGCACCCGGGGTATGGCTGTCGGCACCGAGCATGGTCAAGCCTGGGCGGCCGAAGCGCTCCATGTGGACGATGTGCGAGATCCCGTTGCCCGGCTCCGAGTAGTGCACCCCGTAGTGGGCGCAGGCGGTGCGCAGGTACTTGTGATCATCGGCGTTTTTGAAGTCGGTCTGCAGCAGATTGTGGTCGACATACTGGGCCGCCAGGTCGACCTTGACCCGTTCGAGGCCGAGGGCCTCGAACTCAAGCATCGCCATGGTGCCGGTGGCGTCCTGCAGCAGGGTATGGTCGATATGGATGGCGATCTCCTCGCCTGAGACCAGGTCGCCACTGATCAGGTGGGCTTCAATGATTTTCTGGGTCAGATTCTTGGCCATTTGGATTCTCCTTGAACGGAGACAGCCGGTCGTTCAAAGAGAATCTGTTTATATCTGACCGGATGTTCCCGTGACATGCGGCCGCCCTTGCCAAATTGAGAACTTTAAACCGTTGCTGCCGGCACAGCCTGGCGACCTCTTGAGTTTCTGGCCGGTAAGTCCAAAGGAGGTAAAAAAAACACTCCCCCATCAATTAAATCTCCATGAGTTTTCCTGCTTTTCTGGATCTGCTTAAAGCTTATCCGGGATCGGTCATTGCGCAAGCAGTGACCAGACGCCTTGCCTGCCCGAATGGGGCCACTATGCTAGAGTAGAGGATAGCGGACTGCCTGCCTGACAGGCCCTCCCTCAAGCCAGGAGCCGGTCATGAGTTTCACAACAGCCGCCGCAGGGGTTCGGCGGATTGCCAGACCTTGAGCATCTATTACATTTTGGCCTTTTACCGGAAAGGAGTGCCACCGCCATGCGAGTTCTCCCCCTGCTAGCCATCCTGTTTCTGCTACCAGCGGCTGCCTTGGCAGCAATCGACTATCAACTGGAGATCAGCCTCTACCCTGGCCAGCAACGCCTCGCGGGAGAAGCACGCATCGATTTCGGTCCTCGGCAAGGCAAAGCGGTTTCCTTGCTGATTTCCGATCGCTGTGAACTCCTCGCCGTTGAGCAAAGCGGCACCCCCCTCCCCTATAAATTCCGTCAGGGTACCCTGCAATTTACTCTGCTCACATCCGAGCCCGTGGTCATTCGCTACCAGGGGCATTTCACCGACGCTCTCGCCAGAGCACCGATCCACAACGAAGATCCAAGCTATGGCATATCTGCCAGCATATCTCATCAGGGAACCTACCTTTCCGGTGGCGTCAATTGGTATCCGCGGCTGATAGACGCGCCTGAAATCAACTACAAGGTAACCGTCTACAGCCCCGCCAATGTGGTCGCAGTGACCTCGGGAAAACGGCTGGAGCAGAGCAGCTCAAGTGAAGGCAACCGCTCGGTCTGGTTGATTGATTATCCGCTCTACGGCTTGAATCTGGCGGCGGGGAATTATCAGATATTTGAAAACAGCGATGGCGAGGTGCCGATCTACGCCTATTTTTATCCGCAAACAGCTGGGCTTGCGGCCAGCTATCTGAAAGAGGCCCGCGCCTACCTGAACCTCTACCAGAAATTGTTCGGCCCCTACCCTTTTCATAAGTTCGCCATCGTCGAAAATTTCTTCCCGACCGGCTACGGGCTGCCATCCTGGACCTTGCTCGGCAGCAGCGTGATCAAGCTGCCTTTTATCGTCAAGACCAGTCTCGGCCATGAGATGGCTCACTCCTGGTGGGGAACCGGAATTCGGGTCGACTATGCCCAAGGCAACTGGTCTGAAGGGTTGACGACTTATGTTGCTGACTACCTTTACCAGGAACGCAGTTCGGCCTCTGCAGCACTCGCCTATCGCCTGAAAATCCTGCGGGACTATGCCAGTCTGGTCAATAAGCAGAACAGCTTCCCGATCAACCGGTTCCGTTCGCGCAACGACAAAGCCAGCCAGGCGATCGGCTACGGCAAGGTGGCGATGGTCTTCCATATGCTGCGTCAACAGGTTGGAGAAGAGGTTTTCTGGAGCGGTTTGCGGAAAATCGCCAGGGAGCGGATGTTCACCAGCATGAACTGGGATGATTTCCGCAAGTTTTTTTCTGACCACAGCGGGCAGGAGCTGCAGGTCTATTTTCAGCAGTGGCTGCCCCGTACCGTCGGCCCGCGACTGGCATTGACGGATGTCACACTGAAAGCTGTTGAGGAAGGTTATCTCGTCAGCGGAAAACTGGTGCAGCAAGAACCTTTTTACAATCTGCCGGTCAAGCTTGAACTACAGACTGAACAGACCCCCTTCACCGCCCTGGCGGAGTTGACCGAAGCGGAGCAGGCATTTCAATTCCAGGTCGCGGATAAACCCCTCAGCCTTACAGCGGACCCGCAGGCCGACCTGTTTCGGATACTCGCTCCCGAGGAAATCCCATCGACGATCAATGCCATTCGCGGCAGTAACCAGTTGCTGGTCCTGCAGGCAGATGACAACCTCCCTAGTGAAGAAGCCCAGCAGATGCTTTTGGCCGCGATGCGTAAAGAAAATCTGGAAATTCGCCGTTTAGCGGAGGTAACGGAAGCGGAACTGGCTAGAAACGACTTGCTGATTTTCGGCTCGGCAACAAAGCTGACGCCTGCAAAAATTCTCAACCAGGATGATCAGCTTAGTTTTCCCGGACAGCAGGCCTCCCTGGCCGACCATTCCACCTTTATCGTTTCGCGCAATCCGTTTGCCAAGCAGCGCCACGCCGCCTGGTTTCTGTCGCGCGACCAGACTCGAGCAACCAGGGTTGCCCGCAAGATTCCCCATTACGGAAAATACAGTTATCTGTTATTCGAAGGAGATTCCAATCAGTTAAAAGGTATCTGGGACGCTCCGGAGTCACCTTTACGGATAGAATTTTAGCTGAAAATAATGGTTTGCTGAAACCTTTGGAGTTGACGTCTTTTTGTGCCGATGCTTAGAATGTCAGGGTTTAAATTTATCCTTGGGGGAGGATTTCTGATCCGTTAATTTCAATAGCGATACTGGGCTGGTCATCTATATCACAGATGACCAGCCATTTTAATAACAGGTGAACCACATCTTTCAGGGGGGCAAATTTATGCGACATTTTTCTTTATTGATGCTTAGTCTATGCTTGGTTGCAACAACCATCACTGGCTGCGGCGGTAGCGGAGGCGGTGGTAATGAGTCTGGACCAAGTCTCCCTTATACCGGTAACAACGCCCCGGCCATGATCACCGACAGCAATGCCGATACCCTTGCCGGAACCGCGCTCTACGGGACGACAGCCAATTCGATGGCCTTGAGTGTTTCGGGCGATAGTGGGGCTCAGGATAAATCCAACCTGAATATGATTGGATTCGCCCAGACCTTGGCGAATTTAACCCGGACGATCGGTGCCGATGATATGGCAGCCTCTTCTTACAGCAACGCTATGCAGACCGTTGAAATCATCGAAGATGGCAGCTGCGGTGGCTCTGTCGCATTCAATTTGACTGTGGATGATGAGACTGGGCTGTTCAGCGGCAAGATAGTTTTTTCCAGCTACGACGAGTGTTTCGGTGAAACAATCAGTGGTCAGGTCACCGCCTCAGGCGCCGTGAACCCTGATACGGAAGAGCTTGAAGAATTGAACATTAATTTCACCAAGCTCAGCGTCACCTCCAGTCTTGGCAGTGAAACACTTTCTGGCACTGTCAGTACTCTTACAACAGGTCCATACAGCTATGTGGTTACCTGTTCCATGCGCTACCAGGTCAATTCTGCTGCGACCTGTAAACTGGATAATCTGGTCATGACATTTGAGGATTATGGCAATCAGGTGCGGGTGAGCCTGTCCGGCAGGGCCTATCATCCGGTGGAGGGCTATGTCGAATTGACCACAACAACGCCCCTTGAGATTGACTACGGCAACGATTATCCCCATGCCGGAGTCATTGAAATGCGCGGCGCCAATGGCACTGGTGGTGGCGCGACAAAGGGTGTGGTGACCTTTGAGAATATCAATCTCTATTCGATTGAAGTCGACGCAAGCGGCGACGGATCGGTCGATAATCTTTTAAGTTGTACCTGGAGCCCGGATATGTGCACGGCCATCACTCCCGCTGGCGGTTTGGATTAATTAGACAGAGATCGCAGATCACCCTGTCTTTCTAAGTATCTAACAGTCAGGCCCCTCCCGAATTCCTGAGGGGCCTGACTGTGTTGTGGCTTTAAATATGCGACCTCCCTAAGAGCCACCCTGACAACTGGCAGCTAACAACCGTCATTGTTCGGCCGGAAGTTTTGAATCCGACCAGACGGCGTACTCATTACCATTCGGGTCGGTAAAATGAAAACGCCGGCCTCCTGGAAAAGAGAAGATCGGCTTGGTGATTGAGCCACCAGCACCCTCGACCTTGGCCTGGGTCTGTTCCAACGCACGACTGTAGAACACAATTAAGGCGCTGCCGTTGTTGGTGTTTGCAGAAAGATCTGATTTGAAAAAGCCGCCATCAAGGCCTTGATCGGAAAAAGCCGTATAGTCCGGTCCATAATCGACGAAGGACCAGCCGAAAACTTCGCAAAAAAATGCTTTGCTCGCTTCGATATCCTTGGCGGGGAACTCGACGTAATTGATTTTTTCATGTTGATTCATAATCGCCTCTGCGAAAATTTTTCGGTTTTATTCCAAAGCGCGGTATTCCACTTTGACAATCTCAAGCTCCTCCATCCCGCCAGGAGTCCGAAAGCTGACCAGATCCCCTTCCCGGTTCCCAAGCAAGGCTTTCCCGATCGGCGAAACCCAGCTGACATGTCCCTTCGGCAGATCAATTTCATCCACCCCGACGATGCTGAAGATCTTATCCTCGCCGGCCTCATTTTCAACCGTCACAGTACAGCCGAACAAGACCCGATCGCCGGCACGCGCTTGCTGTGCGACAGGATCAATAATCTGGGCAGCTTCAAGCCGTTTCTGAATGAAACGGATCCGCCCGTCGATTTGCCGTAGGCGCCGTTTTCCGTAGTGATAATCGGCATTTTCTGAGCGATCACCGTTTGACGCTGCCCAGGCAACAGTTTCGACCATCTCTGGACGCTGCTTATAAAGCAGGTCCTTCAACTCGGCTTTAAAGCGCTCTGCGCAGCCAACGGTCATGTAAATGGTCCTGTTTTCCGTCATTCTGTTTTTTTTTCCTGTAAAAGTTGAACTTGATCCCAAGTAGCCAAAACGGTAGACCATCGCCTGTCTTGGCATTTTCCCTTCACTGGCGACAAACAACTCACCGGTTGGAAGAGTAATTTCAGCTGGCCGCTAAATATTTGGCCCCACAAGGCAGACACCCGAAGCCCTTTCTATGCAGGTCTTTGCCCTGAAGAAGCTGCCAGGCGGGGGTTCTCAGGCGAAACCTCCCCTGCCCAAGCCTCATCGCGCAGATAGAGGGTCCGGGTCGGAAAGGCGATTTCC
This sequence comes from uncultured Desulfuromonadales bacterium, assembly GCA_947259715.1. Lineage (GTDB taxonomy): Bacteria > Desulfobacterota > Desulfuromonadia > Desulfuromonadales > Geopsychrobacteraceae > Malonomonas. Next base: position 7,745 of record CAMYNR010000199.1, on the reverse strand, counting down.
AGGCCGTGTTCTTCAACCAGATCGATAATGCTGAGCATCAGATCTTCCCGAGCGGCAAGAAAATCGGTCCACAGGGTGGACTTGGTAAAGCAGTAGACCTGCAGGCCGAGGCTTGAATCGCCGAATTCGGTCAGGTAAACGAAATTGAACCCCTGGTCGATGTCGGGATGATTGCGGATCAATTCACGAATCTTCTCCAGAAACCCGCGCATCTGGGCGGCGGATGTCTGGTAGGAAAGCCCGATAGACATCTTGATGCGCCGGATGGGACGGCGCGAGTGATTTACGATCGGGTTGGACGAAAAGGTGGAATTCGGCACCGTCACCCCCGACTTGTCGAAGCGGCGGATCTGGGTGGTTCGAAACCCGACCTCCTCCACCGTCCCTTCGATCCCGGCAACCTCCACCCAGTCACCAACATGAAACGGGCGGTCGGTAAAGACAACCAGGGAGCCGAACACATTGGCAATCGTGTCCTTGGCCGCCAGAGCCAGGGCCAGTCCGCCGACCCCGAGGCTGGCGACCAGGCTGGTCACCGAGTAACCGAGATTCTGGATCACCATGATCGCCACCACCGTGACCACGGCCACCTTGATCGTTTTTCGCAGCAGCGGGATCAATTGGTCATCAAGCCTCGATTCGGTTCCTTTGGACAGCCGCGCCAGGGCATTGGAGACCACATCAACCAGACGCAGGCCGCACCAGCAAATGGCCGCGACCAGCGCCACCTGTAACCCCTGAAACAGGTAGAGCCGCAATCCAGCCGGCTCATCGGGCAGCTGAAGCATACGTGCCGCCAACTGCCAGAGCAGGACCACAACAACCGCCCCCAATGGGGCCGGCATCAGCGCGACCAGCTCGTCATCCCAGCGATTTTCAGTCTTTTGGGTGGTACGGAAAAGCGCCCCCTTAAACAGGGCATAAATGACCTTTCGGACGGTAAAACCGATAAAAACCAGAAAAACGGCCAGGGCCAGGCGCCAGGCGGCAACCCCCCAGAGCAGCTCTTGTTGAAACATTTCACTTTGCATAGAATCTCCTTGTCCCTTGATTCAATATCGATTGCCGGTTGCGGATCGTTATTGTCCATTTCTTGGAAATAATTTTTAGCACTTAATATAGCACCTTGATCATCAACTCGTCATTGGGGAATGAGCCTCGGCTCTCCATCACGAAGCAATACAGGAACCAAACGCATCCCTTCCCAAAGGCCCAAGGAAGACACTCCTTGGCAGCCATTTCCATTATCTTTTCAGGGTATTTTCCCGCAACGATTTACCTTTGGCTACAATAAGATATCTTTTCTTTATAGGAAGATTAGCGAGACATTTCAGTCTTATTTATCACTTTTTCAAGGCTTTCGCTAATTCGTGAGCATCCGGAAACTCTGGATACCAATGTGAAGTTTCCAGATTGAAACCGAGCAATTTTATTTGCAAGGCCGCAGCTTGACGCAGAGATTGCGAAAAAGGGCCGTTTCCGAATGAAACTAATTCGTGCTCATCCGGAAACTCCGGATGGCACAAAGTGCGTTTCTGATTTGGAAACTAGCAATAGCATTTGCGCGGAGGCGTAGTGCTTTACGCCGCACAAGCGAATGCGCTGATTGACGCCGAGCTGGTGAAAAAGGGCAGTTTCCGGACAGAAACTAATTCGGACGTCTCTTACGCAGGAGAAAGGAGTCCACTGTGGAACACCTGAGCCTCAGCCCCGACATGCTCTGCTGGAATTGCGAGCCAAATCAGTTCAAATTCAAAACCACTGAAGAACTGCCTCCTCTGGAAGGGACCATCGGCCAGCACCGCGCTTTGACGGCAATCGATTTTGGCCTGGGCATCAAAGATTCAGGTTTTAACCTGTTTATTCTAGGCCAGCCGGGCAGCGGTCGCTCTTCTACCATCAAAGCGATCCTCACCAAACTGGCCGAGGACAAACCGGTTGCCGATGATTGGTGCTATGTGCACGATTTTGAAGATGACATCAGCCCGCAATACATTCGTCTGCCGGCCGGCAAAGGACAAGAATTCAAAAAAGATGTGGGGCACCTGATTGAGCGCCTGGCGGAAAATGCAGCGAAAGTCTTCGAAGGAAAGGAATACGAAAAACAGAAAAGCATCATTGTCGGCAAGTACAAAGAGGCGCAAAGAAAACTTTTCCAGGAACTTGAGCAGGCGGCGAAAGAGGTCGGCTTTTTTTTGAAGCAGACCGCCAGTGGCATCATCATGGCTCCGATCAAGAATGACGAACCCCTTTCCCAGGAAGAGTATGAAAATTTGTCCAAAAAGGAGCAGCAGGAGTGGGAAAAAAAAGGTGGTCAACTCCAGCAACAGATCGGCGAGGTGATGCAACAGATCCACAAGCTTGAAGAGGAAATGCGCGAAAAAATCACCGAAATGGAAAAGGAAATTATTCAATTCTCGATGGGGCATCTGTTTTCCGGACTGGAGGGAAAGTATCAGGATGAAGCCCGGATCCTGGAACATTTCAATAACTGCAAAAAGGATATCATCAACAAAATTGATGAGTTTCGACCGGGAAAAGACAGCGAATTCGTCCTGCCCGGGCTCAAAGGAAAAAATAATGGATCTTCTTTTGACCGCTACCTCGTCAACCTGCTGATCGATAACAGCAAACTGACCAGGGCACCGGTGATCTACGAAGCCAACCCGACCTACTTCAACCTTTTCGGCCGGATCGAACATATCATTCAAATGGGCAGTGCCATGACCCATTTTCAAATGATCAAGCCCGGCGCCCTGCATCTGGCCAATGGCGGTTACCTGATCCTCGATTGCCGTCAGGTGTTATTGAATCTTTTTTCCTATGAGGCATTAAAGCGCAGTATCCGTAATCGTGAAGTAAAAATAGAGGATATGGCCGAGCAGTTTCGCCTGATCGCAACTGTGACCCTGAAACCCCAGCCTATTCCCCTCGACTGTAAGATTATCCTCATCGGCACTCCTGAATTCTACTCTCTGCTATTCGCTCTTGACCCTGATTTCCGCAAATATTTCAAGGTCAAGGTCGATTTTGATCAAATGATGAAGAACAGCCAGGAAAACATCCAGCAATACGCTCTCTTTATCGGCAGCAAATGCCGCGAGGAAAATCTGCTCCATTTCGCCCCCACAGCGGTCTCCCGAACCCTGGAGTACTCGGCTCGACAGATCGAAGATCAGCGGCGTCTGTCGTCCTGTTTTGCCGATATTTCCGACTTGCTCCGCGAAGCGTCCTATTATGCCGAACAGGATGGCAAGGAAACCGTGCTCGGCGAGCATGTCGATCTGGCTATCGAATCCCGAACCTACCGCTCAAACAAGCTTGAAGAACGCATTCAGGAATATATGGAAGACGGCACCATCCTCATCGACTCCACCGGCATGGTCATAGGCCAGGTCAATGGCCTCTCGGTTTACCAGTTGGGTGACTACAGTTTCGGCAAACCCTCGCGAGTGAGTGTGCGAACCTTTCTCGGCAAAGAAGGCGTCATCAACATTGAGCGAGAGGTGAAACTCTCCGGCCCGCTGCACGACAAAGGATTGCTGATTCTCAGTGGATTTTTCGGCGAACGCTTTGCCCAGGACAAGCCGCTGGCATTCTCTGCGACCATCTGCTTCGAACAATCCTACGGCATGGTTGAAGGCGACAGCGCGTCAACGACTGAGCTTTATGGACTGCTTTCCAGCCTCTCGGGCCTGCCGATAAAGCAGGGAATCGCTGTCACCGGTTCAGTCAACCAGCACGGCCAGGTGCAACCGATCGGCGGGGTAAACGAAAAGATTGAAGGTTTTTTCACTCTCTGCAAGATCCGCGGACTGACCGGTGAGCAAGGGGTCATCATCCCGGCAGGCAATCGAAAGAACCTGATGCTTAAACCCGAAGTGATCTCCGCAGTCAAAGAAAAAGCCTTTCACATCTGGAGCGTGGAGCATGTCGATGAGGGGATTGAAATTCTTACCGGGATCCCGGCCGGAGAGCTGCAGGAGGACGGTCGCTGGCCCCGGGACACGGTCAATGACCGGATCGATAAGCGACTGCGAGAAATGACGGAGACGGTCCGCAGCTTTGCCAGGGGCGATGAATCCTAAAACTTGGTGGCAACAGTCATGGTTTTAGATCACAGTTGAGCCCCTGCCAATATCACGCCCGCTCAAACGGCTCGTAGAGCCGCTTGTACTCATCCTGCGCATAGCGATCGGTCATGCTGGCAATATAATCACAGATGACCCGCTCGGTGCCATAAACAGCGAACCTTTGTTGATATTTTTCCGGCAGCAGTGATGGATGGCTGGCGTAGTTTTCAAACAGCAATGTCAGAAACCGCTCGGCCTTCACGCGCATTCTCTCAACTTTGTAGTGGCGATACAGTTTCTGATAAAGGAATTTTTTCAGCTGGCGGTTCAACTGCTGCATCTGTGGACTGAAGCTGACCAGGTTCTGTGGCTGCCGTCGGACCTCTGCCGGCGACTGAATATTCAGGGCTTCGATATTATTCGAGGTTGTCATGACCAGGTCATGGATCAGCTCACTGATCAGATAACTGATTGTCTGTAACACCTGGCGGCGCTGGTCGAGGCCGGGAAACTTTTCACCAACCCGCGCCCAGGTCTGCTGCCAGAGTTCAACTTGACAAAGATCCTCCAGCTTGATGTAACCAGCCTTGAGGCCATCATCTATATCGTGATTATTATAAGCAATTTCGTCAGCAAGATCGATCAGCTGGGCCTCCAGGTGCGGTCGCTGGCGAGGTTCGTAGTCGCGCAGGGCTTCACTGCCGGCGCCATCATAATCGGAAGAATGCTTGATGATCCCCTCGCGGGTTTCCCAACTCAGGTTCAACCCATCGAAATCGGGATAGCGCTGTTCGAGTAAGGTAACGATCCGAAGCGATTGACGATTATGCTCAAAGCCGCCATGGTCCTTCATCAGTCGATTAAGAACCTCTTCCCCGGTGTGCCCGAAAGGGGTATGGCCGAGGTCATGCGACAGCGCTAACGCCTCGACCAGATCTTCATTGAGGCGCAGACTCCTGGCAATACCTCGTGCGATCTGGGCAACCTCCAGGGAGTGGGTCAATCTCGTCCGGTAATAGTCTCCCTCATGGTTGACGAAAACCTGAGTTTTATATTCCAAGCGCCGAAAGGCGGCGCAGTGAATGATTCGATCCCGATCCCGCTCATAGGCAAGGCGGGTATCTTTGTAAGGTTCTTCGTGGGCGCGGCCACGACTCTGCTCACTTTTGGCCGCATAATCAGCCAGTCGATGCTGTCTCATAGAGTTTTCCTTTCAAAAACCTGTTATCTTGGATTCTATCCGGACAGAGAGACAGAAAATGTCATTCGGGATCAGGTTTTGATCAGCAGGCGGCCACCAAAGAACACCAGTATCGCGCCGAACAGAGCTTTGAGCAGCGGCTGATATTTAAAGAAGGTTCCCTGTACCCGTCGATGGGAGATCACCAGGGCCATTGCAGAGTACCAGGTGAAAGAGATGGAAAACATGGCGCAGGTTAAAAAGACTTTCGCCCAAAAAGGGAAGCTGGCATCAGCCACCAGAGTGAACATACTGAAATAAAAAGCCCAAGCCTTGGGATTGGTCAGGTTGGTCGCCAAGCCACTGCAGTAGGCGGCCCAGGGTTGCCGGCCGGTTGCCAAATCTGAGAGATTCTGTCCAGGCTTGGGGAACTGGCGGCAGCTCCAGACCATCATCAGTCCAAGATAGATCAGATAGGCGCCTCCCAGAAGGCGAACCAGATCGGCAAAATAAGGCAATGAATGGATAATGAGCAGCAACCCCAGCAGCCCCGCCAAGGAAAACAGGCCACTGCCCGTCGCGACTCCAAGGGCGGTATAGATCCCGCAGCGCCGCGATTCAGTCAGCGCACGATTCACCACCAGCACAAAATTTGGCCCGGGACTGACGATTGCCAGGGTAAAAACTGTCAACAGAGTCAATATATTGATCCAGAGTTGTTCCATCGATTCCTCAAAGCAGAAAAGCTTGAACTTCGGCGCCGGGTCCGGCACATTGTGCAGAGAAAGTTAACCATTTAAAGACCTGAACGAGCGAGAGTAAGCATAGCATGCGTATTATCAGTGGGACAGCACGTGGCCGCAAATTGGCTGAATTTTCCGGCAACCAGATCCGCCCGACCCCCGACCGGGTTCGCGAGGCATTGTTCAGCAAATTGACCAGTCGACTTGGCTCTTTTAACGGATTGAGGGTCCTTGAATTATTTGCCGGCAGCGGTGCACAAGGCCTGGAAGCGTTGAGTCGAGGGGCGGCCGCGGCGATCCTGGTCGATTCGAGCGGCCAGGCGGAAAGAGTCATCCATGAAAATATAGCGCGCTGCAAATTGGGCGACCGGGCCCGAGTGATTCGGGGAGACGCGTTGACCACCCTGCCGCGCCTGACCGCGGATGCGCCTTTCGATCTGATTCTGCTCGATCCGCCCTACCATCAGGGCTTGATCGGCCAAGCGCTGGAAAAGATTGACTCCTTGCAACTGCTCGGGGATAGTGGAATAATCTGTGCCGAATCGGCCGCCGACGAAAACTTATCCGATTGCGGCGAGTTGCAGCTCTTGGAAAGCCGCCGATATGGTTCAACGATGCTGCATCTTTATCGCCGAAAATCATTTATTGAGGATTGAAATGAATCGACACATCGCCATCTACCCGGGCTCATTTGACCCTTTTACCAATGGGCATCTGGATATTGTCCACCGTGGTCTGGAAATCTTCGACAGGTTAATCATTGCCGTTGCCAGCAATTCTGACAAAAAAGGCCTGTTCAGCGTTTCCGAGCGGGTTGAAATGATCTCCCAGCTGGTGAAGGACGATCCCAGAGTCGAAGTTGAAACATTTGACGGTTTGCTGGTAGACTACGTGGTCGCCAAACAGGCACGCGTCATCCTTCGTGGTCTGCGCGCGGTGACCGACTTCGAGTTCGAATTTCAATTGGCGCAGATGAATCACACGGTTTGCGAGCAGGTTGAAACCCTGTTCATGATGACCTCTCCTGAATGCGCCTATTTGAGCTCATCAATCGTCAAAGAAGTCGGCCGACTCAATGGCGACATCAGCAAGTTCGTCCCCTCGCTGGTGAAAGAACAGTTACTTAAGAAATTTGCTGAAGGCTGAATAGATATCAGTGCAAAAAATAGTCGGAAAGCCCCAGATAGAAGGATCTACCTGGGGCTTTTTACTATTTGTCAACCAGAGGCTGTCCGGCGGCAATCCAGGCGGCCAATCCGCCCTTCAAGGGATAAACTTTTTGGTAACCGACTTTGTGCATCGCTTGCGCCAAACTGGCGCTTGATTCTTCGTCCGGTCAGGTACAGTAGGTTACAATGAACTGATCCCTGGGCAACTCCTTGATGATTTCTGTCAATTGCTCATTGTTGCCGACCCGTATCGAGTCGGGAATCTTACTCTCCGCTTGTGTCCAAGCTGCATTGTTACGACTGTCCAGAAAAACTACCGACTCCCCGCGTTGCATTTTGGCCAGCAGCTGGTCCATGGTGATCTTTTCAATTTCGCCGACTGAAGAATTTTGGTGGGAATGGTCATGGTGATGAGAATGCTCAGCATGTTGAGCCTGATTCGCGGGAGCACAGCCGAACACCAAACCGACAAGAAAACTTAAAATACCGAGGAAACAGGTTTTTCTCATTTCATCCTCCCAGTGTCGTTTCGGCAATTGTACCAGACTCCTGCAGAAAAAAGTTGCGGACTCAAGAAACT
>CAMYNR010000198.1 GCA_947259715.1 uncultured Desulfuromonadales bacterium | reverse complement strand
AAAGGTTGTCGTGCCCTTTTTATAGCCATGCACCTTGACCGATGCCAGCTGTTGGCTGATCTGCTCCATCATCTGCATGCGGCCGATCATTCCTGAAACTGCGCCGTATTTGCCACTTGCCATCTTTGCTCTCCAGTTATTTTATTGTCTGCTTGCTTCTCGACCAGCCCACCAAAAAACTTTAGCGGCGGCGATTCAGCTACTGCTGCTTGATACGGGCCAGCTGCAGCAGCTGCTCGACTTCCGCCGAAGCCAGGTTGAGGGCTTTGGCAATCCCCTGGGTGTCCAGCCCCTGTTCTGCCAGAGCGGCAACGTAATGATACTTTTCCGGAGTCTGTCGGACCCCGCCAGGCAGCCCTGGTCGTTGGCGCTCAGCACGGTTGAGGCTGGTCGAGAAATTCGCCTTATCGCTGTGAGCTTGCTGCTGCAGCTGAATTTTTTTCTCCAGCTGCTCCAGCTGGCTGCGCAGCTTGCGGCTGACCAGCAGCTGCCAGACCGCCAGCAGCAGGGCCAACAGGGCCATGCTGCCGATCAGCAGCAGAAGAAGGCCCTCCCGGTCCATCTCAGTCACCGGCGCGCAGATTGTTGATGCTGCGCTTCATCTTGAGCTTCAGTTTGACCAGCGCCTGGCTGTGCAGCTAGGTAACCGGCCAGCTCGTGAGTCAATTCGTTGGCTTCGATCCGCTCCTGCACGCTCGGCTGCTCGGTATCCTCGAGGTTGTCGATAAAGCTCTTGCCCTTATCGCCACTCTCATCGAGGCTTTCATGCAGACTGACAAACCCCAGTTGGCTGACCTGCAATTGCATCTCCCGAAAATCTGTCAGCTCCATCTGCAATTCCGCGGCAACTTCGCTGTCCTCCGGTTCCCGGCCAAGCTTTTTCGCCAGTTCCTCGCTGGCTTTGCTCAAGCGGGACTGTTTTTCCCGCAGCGAGCGGGAAAACCAGTCCATCCGCCGCACCTCATCGAAGACCGCGCCGCGGATGCGCCGTTCGGCGAAGGTTTTAAACAGCACCCCGCGGGCCGGGTCGAAGCGGTTGGCGGCATCCATCAGGCCCATCAGTGCAGCGCTGCGGATATCATCCCGGTTGACGAAGGCCGGCACCTGGGTCATCATCCGCTCGACGAGAAAATCGACCAGAGTCAGGTGGGTTTCGATCATTCTTTCCCGCTCTGCGGCCCCTGGTGGACCGTAACTGTTGTTATAGGCCATCAGCTTGCCTCCGTACCGGCGCTGAGGAACTGCTTCCAGAAAAATTGCAGGGTCCCTTGCGCCTGGGTATTGCTCGGGGTCTCGATCAGGGTTGCCGCCAAGGAGGAAAATGCTTTGGCCACCTTGTGATCGGGGTAGAGATCGACCATCACCTGCTGCTGGCGCACCGATTCGTGCATCTTGCGGTCGAAGGGGATGCAGCCGAGGTAGTCGAGAAAAATATCGAGGTAGCGGCCGGAGACCATGGTCAGTTTTTCAAAGACATCCAAGCCCTCGTCCGGCTCGCGCACCGAGTTGACCGTCAGCAGAAAGCGTTTCTGGTGGTATTGGGTGGAGAGCAGCTTCATCAATGCGTAAGCATCGGTAATCGCAGTCGGTTCCGGAGTGGTGACAACCAGAATATCCTGCGCGGCGACATTGAAGTAGGTGACGTTATCGGAGATCCCCGCCTCGGTATCGATCAGCACCAGATCGAAATGCTCGGTCAGCGCATCAAGGGATTCAATCAGGCGCATTTTCAGCTGCCCGTCAAGGCGGGTGTACTGCTGCACACCGGAACCGGCGGGGAGGATTTTCAGGCCGTAGGGCCCTTCGACCATCACCTCTTCGAGGCTGCGTTCGCCGTTGAAGAAATGATTCAGGTTGTACTGCGGCGCCAGACCGAGCACCACATCGACATTCGCCAGGCCCAGGTCGGCATCGATGATCAGGACCTTTTTCCCCTGCTTGGCCAGGCTGACCGCAATATTGGAGACAACCGCAGTCTTACCGACGCCCCCTTTGCCGCTGGTCACCGAGAGCACCCGGGTCGCCGGCATCTTGATTTCAGCGGCAGCGCCATCGAGCTGTTCGCGCATGCCGCGCAGGGTTTCTGCTTGGTCGAGACTGCTTATCATACAACCATCCTCCGTGGGTCACTCACATCGCCGAGCACCAGCTCGGCAACCGTTGTCGGCTCGGCCAGCAACAGATCTTCCGGCACCTGCTGGCCGTTGGTCAGATAGGCCAGCGGCAGATTGGTGCGGGTCGGTAGATTGATCAG
>CAMYNR010000197.1 GCA_947259715.1 uncultured Desulfuromonadales bacterium | reverse complement strand
TTGCCAGATCAAGGAAATCAAGCATTTGCGCGGAGGCGTAGTGCTTTACGCCGCACAAGCGAATGTGCTGATTGACGCCGAACTGGTGAAAAAGGGCAGCTTCCGGACAGAAACGAGTTAAAGCAGGGTAAAACCGTCGGCGCGGTAGAGGAGGTTGCCTTCTGGTTCAGCCAGGTTGTGCAGTTCGCGACCCGGCTGCAGACTGGTGATGACCGTCTTGCCGATCAGCTTGCGCCCTGCCCCTCGGCGCAGATCCTCAGTCTTCAACCCCCAGACGCTCTGCAGCACCAGCCCCTCCCCACGCTGCTCGCCAAGATAAAGCATGATATGCCCGCGCATCCAGACCAGGGTCAGGTAGGGAACCCCCTGCTCGCTCAGCAGCTGCTTTTTTTCCTCCAAACTGAGCCCAGCAAAGGAGAAAACCTGTCCGGTTTTCGCCTGTTGAGCGGAGTTGCGCGGCAGCCAGAGGCCAAAGGGGGTAAACAGGTCACGCATGGTGGCCGAACAGTCGCGCTTGCCAAAACTGCCCCCCCAGCCATAGCTCTGACCGAGCAGGCGATCCGCCAGTGAGGCAATACTCCTGGCCGTCGCAGCAACGGGGAAAGGGGCGGCCGCAGCCCTGGAAATCAGCGCCGTTTTCAATACCGCCTGGCCCTGCTCATCGGCGGCCGGCACCAGCACGGTAAACCCTTCATCCCGCTCTGCAGTCAACGGCAACAGCGAGCCGATTCGGGCATAAAACCGGAAGCGCCCCTCGCTGTCGCTGACCGGCAGCTGCTCTTGTAGCACCGCCAGCAGCGGATTGCGCTGATAGGCGCCGATGAAATCCTCATCCACCTGCGCGACGGCAGAGGCCTTAACCCAACCGGAGACCAGAGCCGACTCCGCCAGCAACCAGGCACCATCACCGGTACGATGAGTAATCCGCACCGGCGTGCCGGCTTCAAGCCGCGAGTTCTGCAGGTAATCGAAAGGGAAACCTTCGCCGGCCCTGGCAGGGTCGAGAAAGCAGGGTTCAGCCGATGGCAAGACACGGAGGTCGGTTGCTCGCAAAATGATGGCGGGCTGGTCAAGGCTTGGGTAGCCGGCCTGATCGGCCGCCGCGATTAAGCGCTCGACCCATTCAGGTGAATGTTGACGCAGATTGGCGCCATAAACCTTGGCCTTGTCCAGCCAGGCAATCATCCAGAACAGCGATTTCCGGTCTTGCCGCGGACCGTCTTGCCGCCAAGGAGAAAAAAACTTTTGCCGAAACCGCTCCGACCTTTCATTCTGTTCCTGTGCAGCGAGCTGCTGCCGGTCAGCGCTTGCCGGGTCCAGGTAAAAAGAGGCCGACTGCGGCAGAGTACGCACATCCAGAATATCGCGATCCACCGGGCGCCGGGCACAGCCCGGAAGCAGTAAACTCAAAAGCAGCAGGGTGAAAACGAAATATTCGATGGCAGAGCGCATGCGGTCTTCCTTGGTCGCGGCCTCGCCGAGGCGTTCGCCGCGTGATGAATTGTGGATCGCGTGCTGCAGGGAGTTGGGGGCGGACTGATTTTTTTCTGGTTGCCAAGATAGCATGCCAGGCAACTCCCGGCATTCAGAAATCAAAGTCTTCGGACTACTTTGCCAAACCTGATTCATGCTATGAATGGCCAGTCAGCTTATCCAGCATGCCTCAAGAACACAACATGGAGAACTCAAAGTGTACGATTTCAGTTTTTGCAAGCTCTGCGACAGGCAGGGTGCCGCAGTGAAGTATCGCTTGCCGCAACTTTCGCTCTACGCCTGCCCCAGCTGTGATTTTCACTATAGCGATGTGCTGGATGAGTTTCCGCCTGATCAGCCGGAACAAGCGCGGCTGACGGAATCGGCCCAGCGCTATATCGAGAGCAAACTGCCGCAAAACACCAGCCAGCTGAAGACGAATTTGCGCTTCGTTCAGACGCACATCCAGCTGCCGGGTTTACAGTGTCTGGATATCGGCTCGGGAGCCGGAGTTTTCCCCGCGCTGCTGCAGAACGCCGGCGCGGTGGCGGAGGGGATTGAGCCGCAGCAGGTATTCCGCGAGTTTGCCCAGAAAAAATTCCAACTGGCCCTGAAGCCTGAACCGGTCGATGCAGCCTGCTGGCAGAACGGCTACGCCAGTTATTTCGATCTGGTGACCCTCTGGGATACCCTGGAGCATGTTAATTTTCCGGCGGCAACCCTCCAGGCGGCCGCCAAGCTCATCAGGCCGGGGGGCCTGCTCTTGCTGGACACCCCATCGCGCGATTCGTTTGTCTACCGCGCCAGCGAGTGGGCTTATCGAATCAGCCAGGGAGCCAAGCCGATGCTGCTGCGGACCCTCTACTCGGCAAAACCCTACGGCCACAAACAGATTTTTACCCGGGCGCAGCTGCAAATGCTGCTGGAAGGTGCCGGGTTTTCAGTTGTCGGCCACTCCGCCCTGCACCGCTCCAGAAGCAAACTGGTTGTCGCCTGCCGAAAAGGGAGTTGAGGAGGACGGGTCTTTCATGGCCAGTTATTTTAGCGGCCCACAGCAAAGCGGTCATCAGCCGAGGGCCAATGCGGCGTAGACCCGTGCTGCCGCTTCGACTTCGGCAAGGCTGGTCTGTTCATCGGCGGTGTGGGCCGTTTCCAGTGAGCCCGGCCCGAGGATGATCGGCTTGCTGCCCGCCTCAAAGAACAGGTTACCATCGGAATGCGAGCGGAACGGGACAAATTCCAATGGCAGGTTGAGACGGGGATAGACCTCTTCGAGAACTCTGAGCATCTGCTGGTCCTGTTCCAGCTGGTAGCCACCGGCCTCGAAAGCGAAATCGAACTCCAGGTCAAGATCCTTGATCGTCCGCCTGGCTTCGATCAGCACCGTCTCCAGCTCCTTGCGCGCCGCCGCCGGGGCGGTCTCGGGAGGAAGATGCAGATCGATCATGGTCTCGCAGCGGTCCGGCACAACGAAACCGGCGCGCGAGGAGCTCATCTCGCGAATCGAGTAGATCAGTTTCGCCGGACCTGGCGCAAACAGCGGTGAGCGCTCGAGCTGCAGCAACACCCGCAGCATCGATTCGATGGCATTGTGCCCCAGCTCCGGTAACGAGGAGTGGATGCGCCGCCCCTGAGTGATCAGCGCCAGCTCCATGTAGCCGTAATGGTTGAAAGCCGGCAGCATCGAGGTCGGCTCACCGATAATGACCCGCGCGGGGCATTGCTCCTGTAAAAAGCGCGCACTGCCATCGCCGTTTTCCTCTTCGCCGACCACCAGCAGCAGACCGAGAGAGGGGCGCTGCTCCTGCGGCAGGGTTGCCAATGCCAGCCAGGCTTCCACCATCGCCGCGCAGCCGCCTTTCATATCAGCGCTGCCAAGCCCTCGGACGACGCCCCATTCCTCAACCGCTGCGTACTGCTCGATATCCCAGGCGGCGACCGTATCGACATGTCCGACCAGGTAAAGTGACGGTTCGGCTTTGCCCATGGTGGCCAGCAGATTGTAACGCTCATCTTCAACCACCTGGCGCTGGACCGGAATTCCGGCGGCGGCAAGTTTTTCTTCGAGGTAGAGCTGGATATCCTCCTCTTTGCCGGAAGGAGAGTAGATATCGATCATCTCCATCAGCGTTTGTTGCAGGCGCTGCGGATCGATAGCAGTCCAAACCTGTTCAAGCAGCTTACTCATCATCAGCCCTTTTTGCGCTTTTTACGCGACTTGGAAAGGTTGAGGGTCATATAGACATGTTGTTGGATGTTGCCGAACCCCTGCTTCTTGAAAAAACCGATCCCTGCCTCATTGTCCGCGTCGGTATCGATAATCATCATCCGCACCCCCTGCTCGATCATCCGCTGCTTGATCTCGCCAAACAGTTCTTTGCCGGCACCGCATTTCTGCAGACCGGGGCGTGTGCCGATCCAGACCAGATAGCCATACTTCCAGGCAGAGTTCTGTTTTTCCACCGTCGTGCCGAGGGCGAAACCGACCACCTCCCCCTCCAGTTCGGCCACAATGCAGAGGTCACTGTCAGAATTAAACAGGGTAGTGATTTCGTATTCATCCCAGGTTCGGTACATACTTGACGAATATTCCGAGGTGAACAGCTGCTCACCAAGATGAAAGACCGCCGCGAGGTCATCGATGGTCATCACGCGAATGACCAGCTCTTCGGTTGAAATTTTTTTGTTCATGAGGTTCCCACAATTCCTCTTTGGATAGGAAAGTTTCCATTCAATACTTGTGCTCTCGATTTGCCTGAATAGCACGTCGATAAACGCCGCATTCTCCAACAGAAACCTGCAAAAAAATAGCTGAAAACAGCCATCCGCTAAAATTAATCATGCCCCGCAACACATAATCCGGCCAGCCCCTTGCCAAATCGACTGCGCTATACTTTCAACATCACCTACCCGCCATCTCCACTGCTGGCGGCAGCAAACACAGCTCTCAAAACAGGAGTCGAATCATGAGTCAATATGTCGATGGTTTTGTCCTGCCCCTGCCGAAAGACCGCATCGAAGACTATCGCAAATTAGCGGAAAAGGCGGCGCAGATCTGGAAAGAGCATGGCGCTCTCGAATATTGGGAATGCCTCGCCGATGACCTGGAGGCGAAAGAGATGCGGAGCTTCGGACAACTGGCCGACACCGGCCCGGACGAGACGGTGGTCTTCGCCTGGGTGGTGTTTGCCTCGCGCGAACAGCGTGACCAGGCCAACGCCAAGATCATGGCGGACCCGCGGATAAAAGAGCTGTGCGATCCGCAGAACCCGCCCTTCAACTACCAGCGGATGGCCTATGGTGGATTTAAGGTTTTCGTTCACGCATAATGAACAACACACAATAATGAATGAAGCCAATCGTAGTTCTCGCCGATAAAGACAGAGACCGGCTTGAGATTCTCATTGCTTTCCCCGACTCAGGGTTTCTTCGCCTCCAGATATCCCAGGGTGGCATTCCAGAAGGAAAGGTCGTATTGGGTCTTCTCGTAGAGCCGGGCGTTCATAATGACAATTCCGGCGATTTCGGCCACCGCCACCAAAAAGGTGACATCCTCCTGGCTGTAGGCGCGTTTTTGGGCTGAGTAGACGCGCAGCACGCCGATCACCCGCTGCTGAGCGATAATCGGCAGCGAAAGGATGGAAGCGATCCCTTCCTGCAAGGTTTCCTCAGGATACTCAAGCCGCAGGTCGCTGGCGCTGTCGACGATCAACACCGGAACCCCCTTGAGGGTCTCCTGAATACTCTTGTCGGCATGCGGTGGCCCCTTGGTCAAAAACCGCTCGCTGAGCCCTTTACTGGCCAGCAGTTCCAGTTCGTTGGTCGATTCATTGATCAGCCTCAGGGCAGCCGCCTTGACCTTCATCAAGCCGGTTACCCGCCCAACAATCAACTCCATGACCTGCCTGGAATCGAGGGTCGAGAGGATCGCCCGGGTGATTTCGTGCAGGGCGCGAAAGTATTCGAGACTGCGCTGGGCATCCCCCGGGTCGGCAGCAAAGGCGCAGACCTGCTGCTCAACGGCGACCGGCGCCCCCGCCAGCTCGACGCCGACATCCCGCAGCAGGGTCGAAAGCTTGATCCCTTCGGCTTCGGAAAGCCTGGCGTTGGCGATCGCCAGGCCGCCGAGTTCGGCCAGCGCCGCGACCAGCTCGATCTCTTCACCACTGAATTCCCGGCGTTCGGCGCTGTAGAGACGGAGCACACCGATCGCTTTGCCGGAGGCTTCCAGCGGCAAGGAGAGCAAGGTGTTGATCCCCTCGGCACGCAGCTCTTCGCGGTACTGAATGCGTGGATCGTCGAAAGCATCCTGGATGCAGGCGACCTCGCCCCTGAGAACCTCGGGAATGCTCAGGTCCGCATCGAGCGCCCCTTTGTTGCGATAGGCCTGACTCAGGCCGCAGGTGGCAACCTGCTTGAGGCGATGGGTCTGCTCATCGACCAGCAGCAGGCTCCCCCCTTTGACCTGCAATGCCGCCACCGAGCGGACCACCAGGCTGTCGAGGGTGTTCTGCAAAGAGGTCGATGAAAGGATCGTTTGGGTGGTCTCATAAAACAGCTTAAAGTATTCTACTGACTGACTTTTCGACATAAATAAACAGACCTCCCCCGATAATTTTGAGACAATGTTCTACTTAATTATAAAGGGAAATCAGGTCGAGGAAAAGGACTTTTCCAAAATCCCGGCACGACTTTTATGACCTCTTTAGCTCAGCTGTCCCCCCAGGTCAGTCGTGAAGGGTCAAAGTCTTTCCCCAAGCTCGGCTTGATAATTTGAAAATAGGGTGAGACATCAAAATCACGCGGCGCAAACAGGCTGTGATGGCGGATATAAAGAATTTCCAGGGAGCATCTGCGGCAGGCGGGATCGAGGGACTGGGCCTGAGTGATCTCCGGCAGAATTGGATAGCGAACCGCCTGAAAAGCCTGGGCAATCAGCGAGGAACAGATCGCCCGGGTCGGGTCACCGCTGCCAAGGGCCAAAAGTCGCCGCCGCCAGCGGGCCGGGAAGAACGGCGTCGGGATCAGGTAGCGGGCCAGGTCGAAAATATTTTTCAGATCGTAGCGCTGCCCGAGCCGGTCGCTGGCAAACCGGCACAGACTATCGATCTGCTCTTCCGCCAACCCGACCGGCCGGCAGATCCGGGTATGGCTGGCTGAATACTCGCTCAGGGGGACAGCGCGGATACCGACGTTTACGTCTGCTTCGATCAGAACCAGCGGGTCACCCGTTGCGCTGTGCTCCTCCAGCATCTCCCCCACATACAAGGCGGCATGCGACCAGCTGGACTGGGTCAGGTACTTTATTGCCGTGCTGATCCGGCTGCTGCCCGCCACCAGCAGAACATCACCTGGCTGCAGGGAGGAGGCGAGAAGCTCGGGCGTGCTGGTGGCAACCTCGGACTCTCCCGGCCGGGGCATGGAAAGATAGCGGGCCAGATGCTGCCCGATGCGTTGGAGAAATTCCATGGTTGTTCAATCCCTCTTTACACTGCTTGCGTCTGTCGTCTCTGCTCCTTCATGTTTCGCCCCGGCAGGCACCAGACTGAGCACCGACCAGCCCGCCTCCGGGTCGATCTCTTGCTTGTCGGTAAAGACCTGGATCCGCTGCCGCTGATCGATAGCGAACAGCGGCAGAGTCTCAGCCCCGTGGGTTTTGAACAGATCGGAAAAACCGAAACTCTCGCTCAACTTGGTGGTCTTGATCGTCGCGCCGCTGGCGAGCGCTTCGGCAAGGCTGGCGTAGCTGACCCCTTTGCCGAACAGATTTTTTCCCCACCGATAATCATTTTTGCGCTGCAGCCCCGAACTCTCATCAGCCGATTTGGTCTGCACCAGATAGACGTTATTCTTTCCCAACTCAAGCCGGTAGTGCAAGACCGCCGCCAGATTGATATTCGCCTGGGGAGCCAGGGCCAGCATCCGGCCGATGCCAATCAGGTTGAGGTGACGCTCGGCATGTTCCGACATCGGGTTGCCCAGATAGGTCGGCAG
>CAMYNR010000196.1 GCA_947259715.1 uncultured Desulfuromonadales bacterium | reverse complement strand
AACGGGGCTATAGCTCAGCTGGGAGAGCGCTTGACTGGCAGTCAAGAGGTCAGCGGTTCGATCCCGCTTAGCTCCACCAAAAAATCAAAGGGTTAGCGATTTTTCGCTAACCCTTTTTTTGTCTGGACTATAACCAAAAAGAGGGTAGCAAATCCCCCATCCTATTAAACGCTGAGGCGGAGAGATTGGGTCTTCTCTGCGACCTCTGCGACCTCTCCGTCTCTGCGTTTAAAACCTTTTTCGGGTTATTGGTCCGCTTGCTTCGAAATGCCAGCAATCTGGGTGATGGCTCAGATCCTCGCTACATCAACCGACACCGACAGTTCGTGGTGACCGCCTCCATAGATCATTCCTTTCACCGGAGTCACATCGGAGAAATCTCTCCCCCAGGCCAGAACAACATGCTGCTCGCCGGCGAGCTGGTTATTGGTCGGATCAAAATCGACCCAGCCGCTACCCGGATGGTAAACCGAACACCAGGCGTGAGAGGCGTCGCTACCGACCAGTTTCTCTTCCCCTTCCGGTGGCAGGGTTTCGATATAGCCGCTGACATAACGCGCTGGCAAGGCCAGAGACCTCAGGCAGGCGATCATCAAATGGGCGAAGTCCTGACAGACCCCGCGCCGTTCGGCGAACACCGTGCTCAGCGGCGTTGCCAGCGTGGTGAAGTGGGGATCGAAAGTAAAATCAGCATAAATCCGCTGCATCAACTCCCGGGTCGCCTCAAACAGCGATCTGCCCGGTAAAAAAGAAGTACGGGCATAATCGCCAAGTTCGTCAGCCCCCGCCGCGAGTGGTGAATCATAGACATACTGCAGGGCATCCAGCGCCACAAAGCTGCGCTCCTCACGCAACCGATTCAGGACCTCTTCCCAGGGACTCTGTTCGGCAAAAGAAAAGTGCTGCTGCTCGTTATCGATCTGCACTTCGCTCAGGGCGCTCACCTGCAGGCGGGTATGCTGCTCCTGAAGGTAAAAAAACGCCGCCAGGTTGCCAAAAAAGTCACGCCGCTCACGATAATCCTCAGGTTTTGGATCGATCTGCAAACTGAAGCTTTCACACTGTTGACGCCCCGGCAACTGACGCGGAACCAGCCGGATTTCGTTGTAGCAGAGCCCGACCGGGTGGTCATACTCATAGATGGTGGTATGGGAAACGCGATACTTCATGCCTCATCCTCCAGTGGCACCAGCATGCTATGCACCTGCCCGTGGCTGAAATAAATCCGGGTGATCGCTTCGGAAAGCTGACAGAGCTGATCTGCCGTTTCTTCAAGCAGGGTGTCGAATTCAGAATAGATACCGGCATCGGCAGCGATGGTCGTCAGGCGCGTGACATCAGCCAGGCGAACGCCGGTATAGGCCTCCAAAGCCAACCGCTCATCCTCCTTGAGCGCGGCCATTTCCCGACTGCGCGGCAATTCGCCAATATGCTCAAGCAGGGTTTTCAATTGAAACACCAGGGAGCGTGGATGTTGATCGTCAAGCAGCAGCAGATCGAGAGCGGTGGCCAGATCCAGGACTGAACGATATTGGCGTCGATAGGTGGTCAAGCTGGCACAGGTGGACAGCACCGCCTCCAGCAATTGACTCTCATCCGGCTCAGAAAAGTTCAACACCAGGCTGGCGCGCCAGAGGGAGACCGACAGCAGTGAGCGTTCCAGCCGGCGGCCGGTATCAAACATTCGCCAGCCGGCATCATGACACATGCTCTCGGCGGCAAACCCGCTGAAACTGAGCAGACCGGTGAGCAGCCGCTCCAGCTGATCAAGCAGAACGCCGCTGTCCGGATCGGGGTTCAGATCGACCTGCAACCACATCTGCTCGATATCATCGACAATCCGCCAGGCCTCCGAAGGCCAGAGATCCCGGACTGCGTAAGCGGAGCGCCGCAAAGCGCGCAGGGTCCCTGTCAGGCTGCCTTCCTTTTCGGCGTCATAGGCCAGAGCCAGTAATTCAGCCAAAGGCTCCTTTAGGCGCTTGCCGCTCCCTTTGCCAACAAAGCCGGGATAGCTCATGGTCACATGGGTCAGAGCGCGCAACAGTTGCGGAACAATTTGCCCATACACCGGCGATGGACTTTCCACGGCCTCCTGCAAGGTCAGCAGCAGATTCCGCATCAATCGCACGGTCATCTCGGCCCGCTCAATATTGCGTCCGACCCAATAGAGGTTATCGGCTGCACGGCTGGGCAATGGCATAGCGCGAATGGAGGGGCTGCGCAACCGAACAGTGGTTTTCAACTGTGGCGGCTGATCCTCTGCCTGCTCCTGCAGGATCCAGGTATCCTTGCTTGCGCCACCGCTCTGACTGGATACGGAAACTCCGTCGACCTGGGAGGCGATCCGCGTCAAGCCGCCTGGCATGGCCAGGTAATCGTTCTGCCGCGCAACCAGGAAGGCGCGCAGCACCGCGTTGCGCTGCTCGATACCGCCTCCTCCCAGGGAGGGCGCAGTGGAAAACTTGATCTGTTCCTGACCGACGTACAGGTAGGGCCGGGCAAGAATTTTCTGGCGCAGCCTTTCCTGGCCGGCAGCATCCAGCATGCCGCCGAAAATTGTCCTTTCTCCACCGGCACGACTGGTCGATTTGATGACCATCTGAGAGAGATTGGCCAGGACAAAATCCCGCTCGCGCGGCTGCCCGCACCACCAGGTGGCAACGGAGGGCAGCAGCAGATCCTGATCAAGGAAATATTTTGCCAGAGTTGGGAGAAAGGCCAGCAGGGCCGGATTTTCCAGTAGCCCGCTGCCAACCGGATTGGCCAGGGCGACCTGCCGCCGTCGTACCGCCTCGAGCAAACCGGGGACGCCGAGCTGCGATTCGTAACGTAATTCCAACGGATCGCAGAAGGAATCATCCACCCGCCGCAGAATCACATCAACCTGCTGCAACCCTTCCAGCGATTTCAGCCAGATCCGCCCATCACGCATGGTCAGGTCAGCCCCCTGCACCAGGATGTAGCCAAGCTGAGCGGCCAGATAAGCGTGTTCGAAATAGGTCTCGTTCAAAGGCCCCGGAGTCAGAATCACCACCCGCGGATCGTCTTTCCCATGGGGTGCGAGGCGCGCCAGAGCATTGCGCAGCTCGCGGAAATAACCGGCCAGCCGCTTGACCTGAAAGCGCCCCAGCAGCTCGGGCAGGATACGGGTCATAACCTGACGATTCTCCAGCGCATAGCCGATCCCTGAAGGTGCCTGGCAGCGATCCCCCAACACCCAGACCTGGCCATCCGGCCCCCGTGCCAGGTTGGCCGCATAGAGAATCAGCTGGCGACCGCCAAAGGGCTCAAACCCCATGCAGGGGCGCAGAAACCCGTTATGGGCATAAACAATTTCCGGGGGCAGCAGCCCTTCTTTCAAAATGCGCTGCGGTCCGTACAGATCAGTGAGGAGCAGATTAAGCAACTCGGCGCGCTGCTGCAGGCCAGCCTCGATCTGTTGCCATTCGGCTTGCCCGATCAGCATCGGCAGCAGATCAAGCTGCCAGGGACGGCTGTCCCCCTGCGGATCCTGGTAGACATTGTAGGTGACGCCATTTTCCCGCAGCAGCCGTTCTGCCTTGTGGTGACGGCTTTCCAGCTCGCCGCCCATAGCGTCGACAGCCTGCAGCAGCTGCTGCCAGTGCGGCAGCTGCTGCTCCTGACCGGGATAACGATCAGCAAACCCGCCAAATTCGGTGGCGTAGAATTGCGCGGAGTCAAGTTGCGGAAGGTTCATGTCGTCCTCGAACTAAACATATCCAGCTAATATTACTCAACCTTTGTCACGATTATAGGTCAGGTGCGCGGCGCAGATCCAGAGTGCAGGAAAATTCCTGACTCGGCTCCGCCGGGGGCAGCGGTAAGGGTCCGGGCGGCCGACCTTCCGGCAGAAACTTGCCCAGGCTGCCGATCTCCGGCGGTGGCTGCACAACCCCCGAGGTGGTGCGGGTATCAAAGAAGCGATTGATCCGCCGCGCCTCGGCCTCGTAGGCATTCACCGGGAAGACATCGTAACTGCGTCCGCCCGGGTGACTGACATGGTAACTGCAGCCGCCGACGGTCTGGCCGTTCCAGCTGTCGTAAAGATCAAAGACCAGCGGTGAGTGGGGCGGAATCGTCGGGTGCAACGCCGAAGGCGGTTGCCAGGCCCGATAACGGACCCCGGCCACATACTCGCCACTGCGGCCGGTGCTGTGCAGTGGCAAGCGCCGGCCGTTGCAGATCAGCTGATGGCGGCTGTCGGTCAGGCCGGTCACCCGCACCTGTAACTTTTCGACCGAGGAATCGACAAAACGGGCCGTCCCCTGGCTGGACATCTCCTCCCCGAGGACATGCCAGGGCTCGATGGCGAAGCGCAGCTCGATGCCGATGTCACCGATCTGCACCCGGCCGAAATGGGGAAAGCGGAATTCAAAGAACGGATCGAGCCAGTCAAGCTGAAACGGGTAGCCGGCCTGCTGTAATTCGCTGACCACCTGCTTGATATCTTCACGGACATGATGGGGCAAGAGAAAACGATCATGCAGCTCAGTACCCCAGCGAACCAGCGGCTTGCTGTAGGGCTGTTTCCAGAACCTGGCGACCAGGGTGCGCAGCAGCAGCGCCTGGACGAGCGCCATGCGGGCGTGCGGCGGCATCTCAAAGGCGCGCAACTCGACCAGCCCGAGGCGGCCGCTGCTGCTGTCGGGAGAATAAAGCTTGTCGATGCAGAATTCGGCCCGATGGGTGTTGCCGGTAATATCGACCAACAGGTGGCGCAGCAGGCGGTCAACCAGCCAGGGCGCGGCCACCTCCCCTTCCGGCATCTGTTGAAAGGCGATTTCCAGCTCGTAAAGATTCTCCAGGCGTCCTTCATCGATCCGCGGCGCCTGACTGGTGGGACCGATGAACATGCCGGAGAACAGATAGGAGAGCCCGGGATGATGCTGCCAGTAGGTGATCAAACTGCGCAACAGATCGGGCCGACGCAAAACCGGGCTGTCCGCCGAGGTTTCGCCGCCGATGGTGATGTGGTTGCCGCCGCCGGTGCCGGTGTGGCGGCCGTCGAGCATGAATTTTTCGGTACCCAGCCGACTCAGGCGGGCCTGTTCGTAGAGGACTTGGGTCGTGTTGACCAGTTCCGCCCAGCTGTGCGCCGGATGAATATTGACCTCGATAACCCCGGGATCGGGCGTCACCAGAAGACGCTCCAGCCGCCAGTCGCGCGGTGGCTCATAGCCGCCAATCAGCACCGGCTTTTGCAGTCGCTCGGCGACCAGTTCGATGGCCGCGACCAGTTCCAGGTAGTGCTCGAGGATCGTCAGCGGCGGCAGAAAAACAGACAACTGGCCGTTGACCACCTCAACGCAGACCGCGGTATGGGGTAGCGCTGCCAGATCTTCATCCTGAGGAGCATCGGCCTGCATTTGCGGCGTGATTCCCGGCGGCTTTTCAGCCGCCTCAAAGCGGCTGAAGCGGGCGGCAACTTCACCGTGGAAATCCTGCAGCTCCGGCAGCGAACTGAAAGGATCACGCTCGGGACGCAGCGGCCGTTTCTTAGGCTCCACCCAGGGCAGGGAGTCAAGCGGCAGCCGCAGACCGATCGCCGAGTTGCCCGGGTAGAGAAAGAGCTTCCCCCGGCGGAATTCCCAGGGACCGCTCTGCCAGCCCTGCTGGTCGAAGTCCCATTGCAGCGGCAGGGCAAAGCCGCTCGGGTCATCAAGACCGCTGGAGAGCACCTTGGCCAGCTGCTGACGCTCCCCCGGATCTTTCAGGTTCGAGGTCTCCGGGTTCAGGTTGACCGGCAAGGTCCCCTCTTTCCAGAGGTGATAAAGCGGATCTTCGTAAGCCGGGCAGAGATGCTGGGTCGACACCCCCAAGGCTTTGGCCAGCTGGCCAATAAAACGTTCGGCATCCTGCCAGCTGGCATCACCCTCCTCATGGAGATTGGCCAGCAATTTGGAATTGCGCCAAACCGGCTGACCATCCTTGCGCCAGAAACAGCCGTAAGCCCAGCGCGGCAGTGGCTCGCCGGGATACCACTTGCCCTGACCAAAATAAAGCAGTCCGCCGGGGCCGAAACTCTCGCGCAGGCGTAGCAGCAGGTCATTGGCCAACTTCCGCTTGTGCTTGCCATCGGCGCTGTTGTTCCACTCGGCGGCCTCCATATCGTCGATGGAAACGAAGGTCGGCTCGCCGCCCATGGTCAGGCGCACATCCCCGGCCTGCAGCTCCTCATCCACCAGCTGCCCCAGGGCATCGATCAGCGCCCACTGGCTGTCACTGTAAGGCTTGGTGACCCGGGGATCCTCGTGAATCCGCTCGACCTGATTGGAAAACTCAAAACTGACCTCGCACTCGTCGGTCGCTCCGGAAACCGGCGCTGCGCTGACCGGATGCGGCGTGCAGGCCAGCGGGATGTGCCCTTCGCCGGCGAACAGGCCGGAGGTCGGATCAAGGCCCAGCCAGCCCGCGCCGGGAACATAGACTTCTGCCCAGGCATGCAGGTCGGTAAAATCGGCTTCCGGCCCTGAGGGGCCATCGAGAGATTTTTCATCAGCGGTCAGCTGCACCAGATAACCGGAAACAAAGCGCGCCGCCAGCCCCAGATGGCGAAGAATCTGCACCAGCAGCCAGCCGCTGTCGCGGCAGGAGCCGAGCTTTTTCTCCAGAGTTTCCTCGCAGCTCTGCACCCCCGGCTCCATGCGAATGGCGTAATTGACATCTTTCCACAGCTGTTGGTTGAGGCTGACCAGAAAATCGACCGTTTTCGGCGCGCTGCGATCGATCTGTGCCAGCCAGTCCTTCAGCAAGGGACCGTCATCGACAATCTCAAAATAGGGCGCAAGTTCTTTGCGCAGCTGGGGATCGTAAACAAAAGGAAACTTTTCAGCCGCCTCCTCGATGAAAAAATCAAAAGGATTGATGACGATCATATCCGCCACCACCTCGACATCGATCTTCAGTTCACGGGCCGGCTCATGAAAGACCACCCGGCCCAGATAGTTTCCGAAGGGGTCCTGCTGCCAGTTGATAAAGTGCTTGTCCGGTTTGATTTTCAGGGAATAACTCTGGATCGGAGTACGACAATGCGGCGCCGGGCGCAGCCGGAAGATATGCGGCGAAAGCTTGACCGGGCGGTCGAATCGATAGTGGGTGGAATGTTTACAAGCGACGCGAATACTCATACTGGAATCTCCTCCCCGGCAGGGGCAGACAAAGCTTTGATATAAGTAGATAGTGTATCCTATTTGCTGCCAACCAGTGTCACCGCAATTAAATATCTCCGCTTAAAAAGCGCAGCTGCCTGATCCGCTGGGATTTTCTTTGCTCGATCAGCAGTTTGCACTATACTCGGTGACCCGTGAATCTTTTGCCGCCTAGTGTCCCGTGCGGTTAGTCCTTTTAAGTAATTCTGAGCAATTTTGCCTGCTGGCAAGGCGCTTCGACGCAGGCCTAGCCAAAGCTAAGCCGAGGAGAGGCAACGAAGCCAGCGGGTAAAAGGGCCAGAATTAATGGATGGAATTAACCGCACGGGACA
>CAMYNR010000195.1 GCA_947259715.1 uncultured Desulfuromonadales bacterium | reverse complement strand
CCAGGGGAACTGCTTTTCAACAAGCCACCAAGCTAACCGTTGGTCGCGGAGAATTCCGCCATCGCTTCTCTCCGCGAAGTCCGAAAACTGAGAATAAAGATCCCGCTCAGAACAACCAACCCGGCCAGATGCAGCCACCAGGCCAGCGGCCAGAGCAACGCCAGCGCGCAACCAAAGGTTAACAATCGCACCGGCCAGTTGAGCTTTGCCTCCATGAACCCCTGCAGGGCCGCGGTAAAGGCATAGAGCCCGAACAGGGCGAAAATGAAAACTTGCAAGACCTCCGCCCAGGAACCACCGATAAACGGCGTATAGGCAAACAGGAGCGGTACGATATAGAGCCCCTTGGCGACCTTCCATGACTGCAAACCGGTCTCCATCGGTTTGGTGCCGGCGATCGCGGCACCGGTAAAGGCCGCCAGGGCGACCGGAGGAGTGACATTGGAATCCTGGCTCAGCCAGAAGACGATCAGGTGTGCCGCGAGCAGGGCGTAGGTCATGGCGTGCGGACTGAGCACCGCTTCGCGAACCATACTGCCCATGTCGACCGGAACCGCGTCGACAATCATCCGCGCGGCCTCGGCGGTCATCGGATTGCCGATCTCGGCCAGTTTGTCCGGTGCGGCGAGCATGAAGATCGCCCTGGCCGCTTCGGGGATCTGACCGCTGACCAGCTTGTCGACCAACAGGCCATCGGCAATCAAAGCATGCAGAGCCGGGGCCGAAAGGGTGCCGAGGACGATGTAGGCGGCAGTGACCGGCAGGCCCATACCGAGCACCAGCGAGGCCAGGGCGATCAGGGCGAGGGCGATCACCAGGCTGTGTCCGGCCCATTCGGTGATCATCAGCGAGAAGGTATTGCCGACCCCGGCGGTGGCGATGACATTGACGATCAGCCCGACCGCGCAGAGCAGAATCGCCGTCATCACCATATTTCGCGCGCCTAATGCCATCGCTTCGATGATCGCTTTGGGACCCATCTTGTTGGGCGAAAACCAGGAAGCGACGATTACCGCAATGATGCTGAGGCCGGCGGCGTAGGTGGGGGTGAAGCCGTAGATCAACAGGCCGATCAATACACCGATCGGCAGCAGAAAAACGATACCGCCTTTTTTGAACACCTCGATGGCCGAAACCTGTTCGCTGTCCAGCGCATCGACGTGGCTGCGCTTGGCTTCGATGCGAACAAAAAAACCGACCGTGGCAAAGTAGAGGATCGCCGGCAGGATGCTGACCAGGACGATGGTGTTGTAGGAAATCTGGGTGTAGGTGGCCATGACAAAGGCCCCGGCGCCCATAATCGGCGGCATCAACTGACCGCCGGTGGAGGCGGAGGCTTCGACCCCGGCAGCGAACTTGGCCGGAAAACCGGCCCGTTTCATCAGCGGGATGGTGATCACCCCGGTCGAAGCGGTATTGGCGACCGCCGAGCCGGAGATGGTGCCCATCAACCCGGAGGCCATCACCGCCACCAGCCCGGGCCCGCCGACCATTCTCCGGCCACCGCACGGGCCAGATCGATAACGAACTCCCCGGCGCCGGAGCGCAATAAAAAAGCGCCGAAGAGGATAAACATGAAAACGTAGGTGGAGGAGATGCTGGCGATGGTTCCGAACAGTGCATCATCGCCGTAGATGCTACGGAACAGGATCGTCTCCAGGCTGAGACCGGCGAATTTAAAAACCCCGCTGATATGCTGGCCCCACCAACCGACATAGGAGAGGGCGATGATAATCAACACCGGGATAAACCAACCGGCGACCCGCCGGGTGAACTCCAACGCGCAAAGGATCAGAATGATCCCGGCCGCCCATTCGGCTGGCGCCAGGCTCACGCCCCGCGCGTAGATAGCATCTTCCATGGCGATCAGGTAAATGGCAGAGCCTGCGGCCAGCAGCCCGAGCGCCATATCGAGTAGCCGCCAGCGGAAGCCGGCATCTTGACGCAGCGGATAAACCAGCGCGGCAATCAGGGCGAAGCCGGCAAAATGCAGGGAGTTTTGCCACAGCGAAGACAGCACGGTCAGCACGTTGAACCAGATATGCATCAGGGCCACAGCAACCCCGAGGATCAGGAACAGGCGCGTATATTCAGGTTGATTGTCCGTGGCGGGGACTGGCATGGGTGACCGACTCCATTTCAGATCGGAATCAGAACCGATGGGACGACAAACAGAGCAAGCGGTGGAAGGCCTGCGAATTGACGCCCATCATCGACTCTTTTCTTCACTGATCAGCTCAAAGGCGAGCGGCCGCTCGTCAAAGAGCGGCCGCGAGATCTATCCAGCTACTTGGCCAGCAGCCGATCGGGAATCTGGATGCCGACCTCCTGGTAGTACTTGGCCGCCCCCGGGTGCAGTGGCATCGGGAGCCCGGAAATCGCCTTGTCAATCGCCATCACCTTGGTGGCGCCGTGAATGGCGTTCAAAAAAGGCAGGTTCTCGTAGACGGCCTTGGTAATCTGGTAGACAGCATCTTCATCGACGTCAGCCCGGGCAGCCAGAAAATTCGGCTGGGCGATGGTCTTGATATCCTTCGTCTGCCCGGGATAGGTTCCGGCCGGAACGACGTAGCGGGTCCAAAGCTCCTTGCCGCCATCGGCCTGCTGCAGCTGCTCATCGGTGAAATCGAGTACGGCAATATCCTCTCCCATATTTGCAATTGCCTTGGTGACCGCACTGACGGGCGCTCCCGCCGGGGTGCCCATGCCGGCCACTTGACCGTTCTGCAGGGCGTCAGCCGAGGGCCCGTAACCGACATAGACCAGGTTATAATCATTCTCCACGTCAACCCCCAGGTTGCCAAGCAGCACAGTGTTGGAGCCGAGGGTTCCGGAGTTCTTTTTGCCAAGCGCCATCGACTGACCTTTCATGCCGACCAGATCAGACACAGTGCCGGTTTTGGCAAACTTCTTATTGATCGTGAAGTGTTCGACATTCTGCCAGAGCATGGTCACCGCCCGCAGCTGTTTTTGTGGTCCGGCGCTGGCAATCGGGCCGGTGCC
>CAMYNR010000194.1 GCA_947259715.1 uncultured Desulfuromonadales bacterium | reverse complement strand
TCTGCTGGAGGAGATGGTCCGGGAAAAATTACAAGCTGAAATCCTCACCTATGAGTCGAGTATTCAACGTCTCAGCGGAGCTCATGATCAGCAGCAAAAAGCGCTGCAGGGAAAACAGCCTCCCGACCTGGAAATTCTGCATTCGCAAATGCAGGAGGGCAAAGAGAAAAAACTGGCAGCTGAAGCCCAATGGCAGCAACTGGCCGGTCGCCTCAAGACTCTCACTACCACCAGGGACAAGCTGTTGCAGGCCGCCAGCAAACAGGCAGAGCTGGAAAAAAAATATGCTCTCATCGGCACCCTGAGCGACGTCGCGAACGGACAGACCGGGCATAAAATCAGCCTGCAACGCTTTGTCTTGAGCGTCCTGCTCGATGATGTGCTGATTGAAGCCAGCCGGCGCCTTCAGTTGATGAGCAAAGGGCGTTACCAGCTGGTGCGCAAGGAAGACCGCGCCAAGGGAAATAAAGCCTCCGGCTTGGATTTGCTGGTCGAAGATGCCTATACCGGCAAGTTGCGGCCGGTCGCGACCCTGTCCGGAGGGGAAAGCTTTCTGGCCGCCCTGGCCCTTGCCCTGGGACTTTCCGACGTGGTTCAGGCTTATGCCGGCGGCATCCGCCTGGACACCCTGTTCATCGACGAAGGCTTCGGCAGCCTGGATGTTGACTCCCTCGATCTGGCGGTTCGCACATTGATCGATCTGCAGGCGGCCGGCAGAATGGTTGGCATAATTTCCCACGTCGCGGAGCTTAAAGAGCAATTGCCTTTGCGAATCGACCTGCTGGTCGACCGGCAGGGTAGCCGCACCCGCCTGGTTTGCCCCTGAATCTCGCTGCCGATGAATCCCTGATTTATCGATTTTTGTTACCACTTCGCCCAATCAATCAGATCGGTAGGAAGAACAATCCCTTAATAAGAGATTCCAGAATCCGAGGAGGACCGACCTTTCCGACTCACCTCAATTTCATAAGCCTGGAAATTTTGCCCCTCATAGGCACCCTCCACTTCAACCGCAGCACCTATCGAAACCCGGCCATACTCCTGCTCAATCTTTGTCGATGGTGTCACAGAAATCTGTCGACCATCCACCACCCAAACTCCGTACAAACCATCGGGCAACTGCTCGATGGTGCCATAGAATTCGCCGCGCTTTTCCCTATAACTATCATTGTCGCTGGCGTACAGGGTTGTTGCGCCGAAACACAGCAGAAGGACGATGAAAACCAGCTTGGATAAACTTTTCATGGTTGTCTCCTTGCAAAATTATTTGTTGCCTCTGCCTTAGGTGCAGGTCAGCCCGGCAGGATGTTGCCGCTGGTTTGCGCTGCCGATGTGGCCCCAGCCAGACTACTTCAATGGAGTCATTGGCGGCAGAATGAAGTTGGCCGGTGTTGTATTTCCATAGCCATCTGTCAGGGTGTAAAGAAAAGCAACCAGATCAGCTTCATCTTGGGGGCTCAGGCCGAGGGCACCCAGGTCGGCCATATTGATATTCTCGGCAACCTCGGGAGGAGGCCAGTTTTCAGCATGGACATCGCGGGTGTTAAGGAAATGCACAATCTCCTCGCTGGTGGCGAAGAATCCATTGTGGGAATAGGGTGCGGTCCGGCTGATGTTGCGCAGTGATGAAACCCTGAATTTACCTGTTTCCGTCGGGAACAGGACGCTGCCGTCAGGCAGCACGGTTTTTTCAATTGCAGGGTAGTAGCCGTCCAGGTTGTCCCTTGCCCCCAACCCGTTATCGATCGGGAAGTCGCTTATTAACGGGTTAGTACTTTTAGGAACACCGAGGTTGTGATAGCTAAAGTCGGTTAATAGTGGGGGAATGATCCGCCCATCCTCGGTTACCCTAGCCTGACTGGGATGGCAAGCACTGCAGTTGCCCTGTTGGGGATTTTCGAAAATCTCCAGGCCCCGGAGCTCGGCGGCAGTCAGGGCTGCCTTTCCGGCCAGATAATAATCGAATTTCGAGGTAAAGGGGCTGAGGTTGAAAGTCTGTTCAAATTGACCGATAGCTTCAGCGGCTTTGTCATAGGCGTCAACGACCTCGGGAGAATTCCAACTGGTGTCGATCGCCGAAAGATCGATATTGAAGACCTGCAGGAACAGTTGTTGATAGCGAGCCGCCTTCTTTTTGCCAGTATCAACCAGTGCCGTGATAACTGCTGCTTCATCAGCCATCGCCATTTCAACCGGGTTGAGGAAAGGGCCCTTGGCCTGGCCTTTAAGAGTGTCCGCTCTGCCATCCAAGAACTGACCGCCCATAAAACGGTTTTCCCAGGAAAAGACCGGAATAAATGCCGCGTATGATGAGGTTGGCGCATTGCGCCCGCCATTCAGACTTGTGTCAGAACCGAGCGAGACGGGGAAGTCGTAGGGCTGCTTGGAATTGAGCGGATCGGCGTATCCGGAGCTAGGATGGTGGCAGGTCGCGCAGGCCTGATTCTGGTTCATTGATAGGTCTTTGTCAAAGTAGAGCAGCTTGCCAAGTGTCTGGACCGGAGTCAGTTCTGCCATCGCTTGTGAGCTAAACAGCAGGCCAAGAACCATAAAAATTGTAATGAATCCTCTCTTTTTCATTTTGCCTCCTTGGTCATTGGGCAGGATCGGTTACAGAACAGATCTCTCCTCCGATCCCGTCTGAACGTAGGTTCCTTAAGAGGCTGCCGGGGACAACAGGAGCCGAGCGCGAAATCGACTTATCGGCCCAGATCTTTGATAATCTCAACTCGAACACCCCATCTCTGGTTTCGGTCTGTCGCGCCCGGCCCTCTTCCGAACTCTTAATCGGTTATTCGCTTTGCGGAGTACTTTTAAACTTCAGCAGGAGCCGTCCTTTTTCCTGTCACGGTCGCCAGAGCCCTTGCCCTGTCCTTTACCCTTGCCAGCTAAAATGAAGGTGTTGTCCTGTCCCGCTGTGTAGCTCTGGCAGGAGCCGTCTTTCTTCCTGTCACGATCACCAGTGCCTTTGCCTTTCCCCTGACCGTTTCTCTTGCCTTTACCCGCCAAGATCAGGGTAGCGTCCTGTTCGGCTGTGTAACTCTGGCAGGAGCCGTCTTTCTTTCTGTCCCGGTCTCTGTCTTGGTCGGCAGCAAAAGCAAAACCAACGCCCCAGGTCAAAGCCAGAAAGAGTACCAGACCGTATTTTGCAGCTTTTAACATTTTAGACCTCCGTTTAAATTGGTTTGTGACATTACCGTTCCCCCAGCCTTTATTGATGAATGCGGGGTTTCTGGCAACTGTGCATAAATGACTCGAGTATTTTTTCCTTATTTTATGTAGAGCTCCAGTTATTGCTTGTCATGAGACTACTGGGGCAGGCAGCTGCCATCCCTCAGACGGTCACGGCCGCCACCTCTTGGAGTTCCGAAATTGCTGGCGTTGCCATCGCGGCCACCAAGAGTATTCCCCCGCCAAAGCGGCACGCCGGTATCAGAATCACGCAAGACAACGGTGTCGTTCTCCACAGTGACACTAAAGGCGATGATTCTGCTGCTGCCGTCGGAGAAGGTCACCTCATAGGCCTCGAGCATGATGTTTTCCCCCACCGCCGGGCTGGCAACTCCCAGGCTGTTCCAGAATTTGAGGGGACCGAAACCATAGACGCTGACAACCTCTGTGCCGGTATCGATTTGATAGGGATGTCCCGAGATGCCGATGGTGACCACTGTTCCGGAAATGTCGACGGGTATGCCGGCAAAAATGTCGTTTGCCGGGCCTGCTCCACCACCGGCTCCCATGCCGAGCCCGGCCCAGGCGGCGCCGGTTGCCAGCAGCACAAAAATGACCAGGGTCATTCCTGTGGCAAGTATTTTCCTTGTCAACTTTTTCATTTTGACCTCCTTTTGCCTTGTTGTTTCTTTTTCCTGGTCTTTGCTTTACCCACCAACGGGCAAAACTCCCAGATTTTCCAATCGAACAAAGCGGTGCTTCTGAATTGAATCAGCTTCGAATCGCCCTGTTTAACAATCCGTTATCGCAGAAGCTGTGCCAATAGCTGTTAAATCAACTGAAGATGAGAAAAAGTGTGAAAGATTAATTAGATAGGATTTTATCAGGGTGTGGGATCCGAGTGAAAAAGGGGGGGTAAGCTCGAAATGGACCATATGGGCGCAGCAGGCGCGACCATATGGTCGCAGGTATTCTTCAATGAGTGAATTTCAGTCTTTCATCCGATACTTCTGCAGCTTATAGCGCAGATGCCGCTCGGTCATACCAAGCAGGTCGGCGGCACGCCGTTGCACGCTGTCGGTTTGAATCAGAGCCTGACGGATCAGGTTCTGTTCAAAGGCCGCCACCTGTTCGGCAAATGAGCCGCTGAACTCCGGTAGGCCTGGATTACTTTCCGTCGGTAGCTGGCGGATTATCGAGGGGAGATCGGCCGTGGTGATCTTGTCGCCACGGGCCAAAACGACTGACTGCTCGACGATGTTCTCAAGCTCCCGAATATTTCCGGGATAGTTGTATTTCATCAATAGGTCCTGGGCTTCTTTGGAAAACTGCATCGCGCCGCGATCGTTTTCCTTGCTGAAGCGGCTTAAAAACTGATCCATCAAGGGAGGGATATCCTCTCGCCGCTCTCGCAAGGGTGGGATATTGATGGTGACCACATTCAGCCGAAAGAACAGATCTTCTCGAAAATCCCCCTTTTTGATCATCTGCTCTAAGGGGCGGTTGGTGGCCGCGATCAGGCGCACATCGGTCTTGATGGATTGATTGCCGCCGACCCGCTCGATGGCCCGTTCCTGGAGTACTCGCAGCAGTTTTGTCTGGGTCGCCAACGGAATGTCGCCGACCTCATCCAGAAACAGGCTGCCCTGATGCGCCTGCTCAAATCGGCCGATGCGCTGGCGATCGGCGCCGGTGAAACTGCCCTTTTCATGACCGAAGAGTTCACTTTCGAGCAGGGTGTCGGAAAGGGCGGCACAATTGACCGCCACCAGCGGTCGGTCTTTGCGGGGACTGGCGTAATGAATCGCTTTTGCCAGCACTTCTTTGCCGGTGCCGCTCTCGCCGCAGATTAATACGCTCGCCCGTGTGGACGCAATGCGCGCCGCAGTGCTGGCCACCTCAGCCATGGCCCGGCTCTGGTAGATCAGGTTTGGCAGCTTGTAGCGCTCGGCCAGCTGTTTTCGCAGTTGTTCATTTTCGGAAATTAGATAATGGCGTTCCTGGATCTTGGTCAGCAGCAGTTCCAATTCATCCAGATCGATCGGCTTGGTCAAATAGTCGAAGGCACCGGCTTTCATCGCCTCAACAGCGGTCTCGACGGCGCCATAGGCCGTCATCAAGACCACATCCACTGTCGGATTAAGCGCTTTGATTGCTTTTAACACCTCCAGCCCGCTTTGGTCCGGCATGCGAAAATCGGTCAGCACGACATCGACCTGGTGCTTTTCGATATGGGCTATGCCAGCCATTCCCGATGCCGCAGTGGCCGTTGGGTAGCCTCGTTTTTTCAAGAAGCCGGACAAAGAATCGCGCTGCGGTTTTTCATCATCGATGACCAGAATGTTCATAGTGCTCTTCCCGCTGATTTAAATGGATTCTGTCGGTATGGTGAGAGTGAAGGTTGTCCCTTGGCCCGGTTTGCTGCGCACTGAAACTTCGCCGCCGTGCTCCGTAATAATGCGATGAACCAGCGCCAGACCCAATCCGGTTCCGGCCGGTTTGGTCGTGAAGTAGAGATCAAATATCTTCTTTTGCTGCTCAGGTGGAATGCCCGGACCATCATCTTTGACATCAATCGACAGGTGCTTGTCGGTTTTTCTGGCCTTGATGGAAATCAACCCCCCTTGCGCCACGGCCTCCAAGGCATTTTGCAGCAGATTCAGCAACGCCTGGTGAAATTGATTTTTGTCGACTTCAACCCTTGTTTGCACACCCGGACCTGTGACCAGGCGGATATCCTTTGCCTCAGCCTGCGCCGCGACCACGGCGACGCTCTGGCTGATCAAATCATCAACCGAAACCGGCGCCGTATTCAATTTAGGAGGGCGCGCGAGATCCAAAAACTGGCGGATAATTTGACCGATCCGCTCGATTTCGGAGCGGACGGTTCGGGTCAGTGCCAAATACTCCTCCTGATCCCTGGTCGGCTTGAACTCTTTATGGAAACGCTGGACAATCATGCTGATCGCATTGAGCGGATTGCGAATCTCGTGCGCGACACCCGCTGCCAATTGGCCCATCGCGGATAATTTTTCCTTGCGGCGCAGCTGTTCTTCCAGTTTTTTCTGATTGGTCTGATCGCGCAGCAAAATAACGCCGGCTTCCATGCTGCCGGTTTCATCAAAAACAAAAGAGACGCTGACAATAACGGAAATAGGACGATTCAACGATTTGATTTGCAGGGTCTGCTCAACATTCTCCAGGGATTGCTGCTTTTCCAGTGCCTCCATAATTGCCTGGCCATTAGAAAATAAATCGGTCAGGGGAAGACCAGTGACCCGGTTTTGCTTCAAGTCGAGAATACGCCGGGCGGCGGTGTTGGTAAACCTGACTGCGCGCTGTGCATCGACCCCGATCACGGCGTCACTCATCGCATGTAAAATATTACCGGTGTCGGATTGCATTTGGGTATGCTGGTGCTGCAATAACCGAAAATTTTGGCCGATGATCACAATGCTGGTAAGGATAAATCCGACAAAAATAACACCGAGCGAAGTCATGACTGCCCGTTGAATCATGCGCTTTTCCAAGCTACGGATTTCACCCAGATGCAGACCGATGCGCAATTTCCCCTGGTATCCGCCGGCGACAGCAAAGGGGCTGACAATCTCCAACACTTCCTGACCATTGAAGTGGGTTGCGCGGGTCTGAATCGCATCTGCCCGCAAGAAATTGTCCTCGAGAATGGAACTTATCTTTTGCAGGCCGGGCGTCGCAGCCAGGATGCCATTCTCATCCTGCAGAACGACATAGACCAACTCTTGTTGACGGCTGATATCTTTAATTAACCTGTCGAGCCCAATCCGTTTGCCGAAGGCCAGCATTTCCGCTGCGTCAACATTGATTACAATAACCCCGCCACTGTGCCGTTTCACTGCGACGGCATAGCGTTGCTCTTCAAGGTGGCGGGCCTGTTTCAGACCGATATCGATCTCTTGTGTCTTGCCATCGAGAATCGGTTGGAAAAATTGCTCAGGCCGGTATTTACCCTTGCCTTTGTGCGGCTCTAGAACGCTTGATTCGATTTTATTTCCCTCCGCGTCAAAAACGTTGATTCGGTAGAGATTGTTTCTGCTGGCAAAGTTTTTCAGCAAGGCATGGGTTAGCGGTTGATGTTTTTCAAGCTCTTGTAGCAAACGTGCATTGTTGGAAAGCCGCTCGGCGATCTGCTGCTGTATTTCTGTTTGTGACAATATCGAGTTGGTGGCGCTTTGTTTGATGATTTCCAGCAGGGATAATCCCTCATACTCATGCATTTGAATCAATTCAAGACGACTTTGCCGCAACTCAAAAAAAGTCGATAAAATCATCAAAATAGTGAAAATCAGACCGATGGAGAAAATATAATTTGGCTTTATGAGATCAATGAGCTTCACAGAGAATGCATTTCCTTGAAAAAATTACATGTCAAATGCATGATTAGGGAAATTTTAGCAGGCATCCATCAAAGGGCAATGTGCCCTGGGTGGTGGACTGGTAATTTTCCAGGAGCACACTTTCCTTTTGCTGAAGTTGCGCTCCTGCAAAGATGAAGTATGGTTCATAGGAAGAAGAAAACCAACACAAACTGGGGGTCGCCATGGGACGCGTCTTAAAAATCGTTGCGATTATCTGTCTGGTTCTGATTCTGGTTGTTGCCGGGATTGTCGCTTATCTTTCCACAACCGTCGATCTTGATCAGGTCAAGCAGCAGCTCAGCGAAAGGGTCGAAAAAACCACCGGTCGCGAGTTGCAGATTCTCGGTGCCCTCGACTTAAGCATTTTCCCTTGGCTCGGAGTTGAGATCGGCGAGACGCGTTTTGGCAACGCGGATGGTTTTTCTGGTGACTTTGCTTCTTTTAAGCGGGCCGAGGCCCGCCTGAGGTTGATGCCATTATTTTCCAAGCAGGTCGAGATGAGCACCCTGGTGCTTGATGGCTTTGAGTTGAATCTGCAGACCCGCAAGGATGGTGTCAACAACTGGGATGATCTCACTCAGGCCGGTTCCGATAAAGCCGCCGAGCCGGCCGAAAAAACTGAGGAGCAGGGGGCAGCCGGCGCCCTGGCGCTGTTCCTGGAAGGGATTGAGGTCAGCAGCGCCAATATCAGCTACCAGGATGCGAAGGCCGGCACCAGCTACACCCTGGCCGATTTCCATTTTAACGCCACGGAGGTCGGTCTTGAGAAAGAGGTTCCTTTTTCGCTTGATTTCAAGGTTGATCTCAGTGACCCGCAGATCTCCGGTGACCATCAGCTCAAAGGAACAGCCTATCTTGATCCGGAGGCTGGATTGGTTAAAGTTCAGGACATGAGCTATGCGTCCAACCTGAAGGCAAAAGACCTGCCGGTTGAAACCATTGACCTCGACCTCACCGCTAATCTGGCCTTCAACCAGAAAACGATGCGCCTCGATGTCCAACCCTTCAATCTGAAAACCAAGGTGACCGGGGAAGAGATTCCGAATCGCTCAGCAGAGCTGAGTGTTGACAGCGTCCTGGCTCTCGACCTCAATACCATGGCGGCCAAACTTAAACCACTGACCATCGGCATTCCCGGTGGAACCATTCAGGGTGAGTTCGCTTCGGCCCAGAAGGGCGAGAAGCAGCAGATCGATTTCGTTCTACAGGCCGACCAGATCGATGTTGATCGATTCGTCGCTCCGGTTCCGCCAGGCGTCGCAGAAAAACCGCAAACCGGCAGCGGGACCAGCGCCGGCGCGCAACAAAACGCTGGCCTGACGAAGCTGCTGGTGAATGGCGACCTGAAGATCGGTAAATTGATCAAAGACAAGCTGCTGGTCACCGATATCGCCATGCTGATCAAGATGCGAGACGGAATTCTGGACGTCAGCCCGTTGACCGCCAAACTTTATCAGGGGATGGTGAATAATAAGATTAATGTTGATCTGCGCGGAACAGATCCGAAAATTAAAGCGCAGCTCAACGTCAAGGGTTTCCAGGTTGGCGATTACCTCAAGGCGGCCATGGATAAGGATGTCATCAAGGGGGCAGCAGATGTCAACGCCGATCTGAGTCTGACTGCAGCCGATGAAGCTACCATCATGCGCAGCCTGAACGGAAACGCCGCGCTTAAAGTTGGCGAGGGAGCCCTCAAAGGGATCAATATCCCCGATATGATCCGTCGCGCCAAAGCAACTCTTTCCGGCCAGGCTCCGCCGCCGGCCAGCGACCAGACCACCGATTTTACCGAACTTTCCGGCAGTGCCAATATTGTCAATGGCGTGGTCAGTAATAACGATCTCAGCATGAAGTCGCCCCTGCTGCGGATCGGCGGCAACGGCCAGGTCGATCTGCCCCAGGAGCAGGTCAATTACCTGGTGACCGCCAAGCTGGTCGCTTCCCTGACCGGCCAGGGGGGCGACGATCTGCAAGACCTGGTCGGAGTGCCGATCCCGATTCGCGTTCAGGGCAGCTTGACCGATCCTGGTTGGAAGCTTGACCTGCGATCGGTCCTCGAAGAGAAAGTCAAATCTCAGGCCAAGGAGGCTGTTGAAAAGGTTTTGCAGGACCCGAAAAAGGCCCTCGAAAATCCCAAGGAGATTCTGAAGGATCCGAAGGAATTGATCAAAGGGTTCAAGTTCAAGTAACCGGCTGGGGGTGCGGCAACAACCTGGTTTCCCTGGTCGTGCCGGGATAGCTCTTGGCACTCATTTGGGTCACTTGTCTTCGATTCCTGGGGCAAAAATCAGGACTGAGCTGGGTCCGGACTTTTTCTTACTGTAGCAAGATCTAGCTGGTCAGAACTTTTCCCACGGCCTTCTTCCAGCCCGAGAGGAGCTGCTGACGTTGCAGCTCCTCGAATTGGGGCTGAAATTCCGCCTGCTGCTGCCAGCATTTTTCTACATCGCTGAGGGAACTGAAAAGTCCGTATTGCAGCCCGGCCAGATAGGCTGCGCCCAGGGCGGTGGTTTCTGTAATCCGGGGTCGCTGGACCGGCAGGTTGAGGATGTCGGCGAGAAATTGCAGCAGCCAGTTGTTGGCGACCATACCGCCATCGACCCGCAGGGCTGAGATATTCAATTGGCCATCGGCAGCCATCGCCTGAATCAGATCACTGGTCTGATAGCAGACCGACTCCAGGGCCGCCCGGACGATGTCGGCGATGCCGCTGTCCCGGGTCAGGCCGAAAATCGCCGCGCGGGCGTCCGGATCCCAATAAGGTGCGCCCAGTCCGACAAAAGCCGGAACCAGGTAAACCCCTCGATTATTCCGTAGAGAGCTGGCCAGCTGTTCCGTCTGGGCGGTTGAATCGATCAAATGCAAGCTGTCGCGCAGCCATTGCACCGCGGCACCAGCGACGAAGATGCTGCCCTCCAGGGCATAGGTGGTCTCACCCTGCAGGCGATAGGCGATGGTGCTGAGGAGCTGGTTTTTTGAACGCACCAGCTCCTTACCGGTATTCAACACGGCAAAACAGCCCGTGCCATAGGTGCTCTTGACCATTCCCGGCGCAAAGCAGGCCTGGCCGATGGTGGCCGCCTGTTGGTCCCCCGCAATGCCGCAGACCGGCAGTTGGCGAGGAAGGATTCCGGCAGCTGTGGTCCCGAAATCGGCTGCGCAGTCATGGACCTCCGGCAGGGTGGCGGCCGGGATGCGCAGCAACTGTAATAATTCCTCATCCCAGCAATTTTCCTGAATATTATAAAGCAGGGTGCGCGAAGCGTTGCTGGCGTCAGTGGCGTGAACTTTTCCAGCGGTGAGTTGCCAGAGGAGATAGGTATCGACGGTGCCGAAGATCAGCTTGCCCTGCTCGGCCCTGCTGCGAACCGCCGCATCCTGTTCCAGCATCCAGGCCAGTTTAGTTCCAGAAAAATAAGGATCGAGAAGCAGGCCGGTTTTTTCCCTGACCATCCCTTCGACGCCTTCGGCTTTTAATCGGCGACAGTGCTCTGCAGTTCGCCGATCCTGCCAGACGATCGCGTTGCCAACCGCTTGGCCGGTCTGGCGGTCCCAAAGGAGGGTGGTCTCCCGCTGGTTGGTGATGCCGATGCAGACAATCTCGCTGTCGCCTGATTCGGCTAGCCCGATCGCTTCGCGGCAGACCTGGAGCGTGCTTTGCCAGATCTCCTGTGGATCATGCTCGACCCAGCCGTCAGCTGGAAATATCTGGCGAAACTCCTGTTGAGCCAGACTGACCTGTTCCCCCTGCAGATTATAGACAATTGCCCGGCTGCTGGTGGTTCCCTGATCGATGGCCAGAATCAGTGGGTGTCGACTCATCTTTTCTCCAGTAGATATTGTTTGCCCTCGGTTTTCAGAGTTGGTGGAAGAAAAGTATAGCAAAAGCGTTTCTGCCAGCAGCACAGACCGGGCAGGTCCCATGTTTTTACATTTCTAAAACCAAAAAGCAGGTCGTAAACGAAAACCTCAGTACTTAACGCAGAGGCGCAGAGGATGGTAGGGACTGAGAAATTAGCTTTTCTCTGCGATCTCTCCGCCTCTGCGTTAAATCCTTTTCTTAGGTTTTAGGTCAGGATATTTACGCTTGATCTGTTGCAAAAGCTATCAACGAAGGTGTTGTAAGGTCTTGGTTTATAACCTGAATAAAGAAAATTCCCGCGGCCGACATTAAAGATTTCTGTATACATTTCACCAATGTTAGATTGTGCCCGTTGCGTTACTTTTTCCACGGAAATGGGTGCAAAAAACAATGGTTGTTCCTTTGCTCGGGCAGCATGATCAGCAGCAGGCCATACAGTTGATTGAGCAGCAGGGCCTGAAATTCGAAGCGAACTTCGACGTTCAGTTCGGCCTCTTTGATGGAGGGCGACTGCTGGCGACCGCGGCTCGGGATCGCAATGTTTTTAAAATGTTTGCCATCGATCCCGACGGGCAGGGCAGCAGCGTACTCGGAGAGTTGATATCAGCGTTGCTGCAGAGTGGCTATCAGGCCGGCTACCAGGCCTTTTTTGTCTTTACCCCGCCGGCGTCGGTTCCTTCCTTTCAGGCTTGCAATTTTCTCCCCCTGGTCAGCCACCACAAAGCCTGCCTGATGGAGTTCGGCAGTGGTCTCAAACGCTACCTTGATAAATACGCCCCGTTGGTCAAACCGGGTCATAACGGTGCTGTGGTGGTCAACTGCAATCCCTTTACCCTGGGGCACCAGTACCTCATCGAAAGCGCTGCCCGGCAGGTCGATCATCTGTACGTTTTCGTCGTTCGCGAGGAACGCAGCTTTTTCCCTTTCGAGGTGCGCTATCAACTGGTACGTGAGGGGGTGGCTCATCTGGCCAACGTCAGCATCCTCGATACCGGTGATTATGCCATCAGCGGCGTGACCTTTCCGGGCTATTTTCTGAAAGCCGATGATGATCTGAGCGCTTTGCAGATGGAGCTCGACCTGCTGCTCTTCGCCAAACATCTGGCGCCATTTTTCAATATTGAAACCCGCTTTGTCGGTACCGAACCCTTTTGTCGCACCACCCGCCAATACAGCGACACCATGCAGGAGCTGCTGCCGCCATTTCGTTTGCAGACCGTCCAATTGGAGCGTTGCCAGGTTGATGGCGAGCCGATCAGCGCCTATCGGGTGCGGCAGGAATTGCGTCGCGAAGCTTACGAAACTCTGCGCCGGCTGGTGCCGGAATCGACCCTGACCTTTTTGCTCTCGGCTGCCGGCAGAGAGTTGCAGCAGAGCTTGAACAATTACCAGAGGAGACACTGATGGAAATCGTGAAATCCGCCCAGTCCGGGACCATGCAGTCGAGCGATCTGATGATTTTTCTCGAACCAGCAGAAGATTTACTCATCGATATCGAATCGACCGTCAAGCAGCAGTTTGAGCATTTGATCCGCGCCCAGGTTGAGAAGGTTCTGGAACTTCATCAGGTGAGCAGCGGACATATCCGAATAAACGACCGTGGCGCCCTCGATTACGCAATTGTCGCGCGGTTGGAAGCCGGCCTTAAGCGGGCCTGCGCAGACCACAGCTGAGTTGGAAGGGGAAAAGGAATGACAGGTGCCTGGTACAAGGAATGGCAACAGGGACGACGTTTTATCATCAAAATCAAACCGGGGGAGAAGATCCGTGAGCGACTGCTGGCTTTCGCCCGGGAGACTGGGACCAGGAACGCGGTGCTGATCTCCGCTGTCGGCTCGGTGGTGAATATTCATTACCGGGGGATTAAAACCGGCGCCAAACGACCGATCACCGAGCCGCGCATGCATCAGCATCAGGCCCAGGGGCCCCTGGAGCTGCTCGGTCTGGAGGGAAACCTGATTTCGGATGAAGCCG
The DNA here is from genome assembly GCA_947259715.1 of uncultured Desulfuromonadales bacterium. Taxonomy (GTDB): domain Bacteria; phylum Desulfobacterota; class Desulfuromonadia; order Desulfuromonadales; family Geopsychrobacteraceae; genus Malonomonas. Next base: position 18,762 of record CAMYNR010000194.1, on the reverse strand, counting down.
GGGAGGTTGATTGCCACCTGCATGTCATGCTGGCCAAAAGCTCCGGCGAGGTGATCGGCGGTCACATGTTCGAGGCCGAGGTGTTTGCCAGCTGTGAGCTGCTGTTGACGGAAATGCTGGTCGAAGGGGTTGAGCGGCACCCCTCGAAAAGCGGGGGGATCGCCACTATTTATATCGAGGAGGAGTCGCCGGATGTCTGACTTTCAACTGCGTAGAACCATGCTTTATGTGCCGGGCAATATGCCGTCGATGCTGCAGAATATTCCGATTTTTGAAAGCGACGGGGTGATGATCGATCTGGAAGATGCGGTGCCTTTGAGTGAAAAGGACGCGGCGCGGATCCTGGTGCGAAATTTCCTGCAGAACTACCGGGAACATAACAAAGAGATCCTGGTGCGGATCAACGCCCTCGATACCAAGTGGGGAGAGGATGATCTGCGCACCGTGCTACCCGCCTTGCCGGACGGCATCCGCTTACCGAAAGCGGACACGCCGGAAATCGTCGAGACCCTGGACACCATGCTGACCGAATTCGAGGAGGAGTTGGGCCTGCCGATCGGCCGTTTTAAGATTCTGCCCTCCATCGAAAGCGCCGAAGGGGTGATCAACTGCATCAAGACCGCCCGCAGCTCCAAACGACTGATTGGCTTGGCCTTTGGTGCCGAGGATTATACTGCCAGCCTGGAGATCGAACGGACCAAGCGGGGAGAAGAGCTGTTTGCCGCGCGCACCAGGGTGGTCTGGGCCTGTAAGGCGGCCGGCATTCAGGCGATCGACACCATCTTTGCCGATGCTGGCGATATGGATGGTCTGCGGCGCGAGACAGAGTTGATAAAAACCCTCGGCTTTTCCGGCAAGTCGCTGGTCAATCCACGCCAGATCGACGTGGTGCATGAGGTCTTCGCGCCTAAACAGGCTGATGTCGACTACGCCCTGGAAGTGATTGAAGCGATCCAGAAAGCCCGCCAGATGGGCACCGGGGTTATCTCTTTGGGTGGCAAGATGATTGACGCGCCGGTGGTCAAGCGGGCCGTCCGCACCCTGAAGACCGCTCAGGCCCATGGGCTGATCGACATTCAGCTGGATGAGGAGGTGATCTATGGTCAGGAATAGTCTCGGCCGGTCTATCCCGGAATCGTTTAACGGTCAGCGGCTGACTCCCTACCAGGACCCTTTCAGCTATTCGCCCCAGGGGACTCACGCCAGCCGTGCCCTGCGCCGGTTCAATCCAGGGCAGAGCAAACTGCTCGGCTCTCTGCGCGAGGCGATTGAGGCGGCTGACCTGCGGGACGGCATGTGTATCGCTACGCATCATCATCTGCGCAATGGTGATGCCCTGCTCGGCGCGGTGGTGCGGGAACTTGACGCCCTGGGCCTGCGCGATATCACCATCGCCTCCAGCTCGATCCATCCGGTGCATGCCGAATTGATCCCCTACATTCAAAAAGGGGTGATTAGTGGTTTCGAATGCGGCGTGAACGGCCAGATCGGCGAACTGGCTTCAAAGGGGGAACTTAACTGCCCGATCGTGGTCCGCACCCACGGTGGGCGGGCCCGCTCGATCATTTCCGGCCAGGTCCAGGTCGATGCCGCCTTCATCGCTGCTCCGACCTGCGACTGCTACGGCAATATGAATGGTTCCCAGGGGCCATCCGCCTGCGGCAGTCTCGGCTATGCGCATACCGATGCCCTGTACGCGAAAAAGGTCATCGCGGTGACCGATAATCTGGTGCCGTACCCGGCCACGCCGATTTCTATCCCGCAGACCCTGGTCGACTTCGTCGTCCCGGTTGAATCCCTCGGCGATCCGGGAAAAATTGTCTCGACCACCACCCGCATTACCCGCGATCCGGTCGGTCTGCAGATCGCCAAATATGCCGCGCAGGTGATCGAGGCGTCCGGCCTGCTGCAGGATGGGTTCTCTTTTCAAACTGGCAGCGGTGGGATCTCCCTGGCCGTTGCTGATCAGGTGCGCAGGAAGATGCAGCAACAGAAGATCAAGGGCAGCTTCGGTTGCGGCGGCATTACCGGCTATTTCGTCGATATGCTGGAAGAGGGGCTGTTCCAGACTCTCTTCGACGTGCAGTGTTTTGATCTGAATGCGGTGGAATCGATCGCCAAAAATGCCGGCCATCTGGAGATCAGCGCCGACATGTACGCCAACCCGTTTAATGCCGGGGCGGTGGTCAATCAACTCGATTGTGTCATTCTCGGCGCCACCGAGGTCGATGTCAATTTCAACGTCAATGTCAACACCGAGTCGAACGGCCTGCTGTTGCATAACACCGGTGGCCACAGTGACACCGCGGCCGGGGCCAAGCTGTCCATCATCACTGCGCCGTCGATCCGGGGCCGTTTGCCGATCGTCCGCGATGAGCTGACCACCGTGACCACGCCAGGGGAGACAATTGATGTCATCATCACCGAGCGCGGCATTGCGGTCAATGACCAGCACAGGGAGCTGAAAAACGAATTGCTGCGGCGGAAACTGCCGGTCAAAGAGATCCAGCAGCTGCAGGAGGAGATCTATTCGGTGACCGGACGGCCAAGGCCCCTCGAATTTACTGACGAGGTTGTGGCGCTGATCGAATATCGCGACGGGACGATCATCGATGCTGTACGAAAAATTAAAACTTGAAATCCTCGCCGCCCGGGAAGAGCGGGAGCAGCAGCGGCTCAGCTTGAATAAGCAATCCAGCCAGACCCTGCTGCAGATCGGCCTGAACCTGCCTGGTGTCGACAAATCGCCCCTTAAAGGCAAGGCACTGCTGCGCTGGGCTCTGCCCAAGTTACAGCCGGTGTTGCCCCAGGCCCAGCTTCTCGCCCAGGGGACCGATCTGCTTGGTCCCTGGGCCTTTTTAAGCACCGCAGCCGCGGCTGAGTCCGCCAAGCAGCATGCGGTCAATGTTGAAGAGGCGCAGCCGGCAGCCAGGTTGCTCGACATCGATGTTTTTTCTGCCCAGGGGAAGGTGGTTGGCCGAAAAGAGCTGGGGTTGGCCGAGCGGAGCTGCCTGCTCTGCCTTCGGCCTGCAGTTGAATGTATCCGCTTAAAGTGCCATTCACTGGCCGCATTGAAGGTCAGGGCTGATGAGCTGCTCGCCACCTTCCGGTCTTGAAGAGTTTGCCGAAGCCCTGCTTGACGGTTTGCAGGCAGAGCTGTTCCTGACACCCAAACCGGGCTTGGTAGATCTGCTTGATTCGGGCTCGCACGCTGATCTCTCGCTGCTGAAAATGGCCCGGTCAATTGTTCTGCTGCGGGACTATTACCGACATCTGGTCATCGCTCTGCAGCAGCAGGAGCCAATGTCCCGGCTGCAGCAGATCGGCCTTCACGCGGAAAATCGCATGCTGCTGGAGCTGGGCACCAATTGCCATCGCGGCGGTATTTTTTTGGGTGGACTTCTGCTCAGCGCCTATGCTGATTGTGGCTCTACAGACTCGCGGCGGCTTTCCCGGGCAGTCAGTTTACGGGCACGAAAATTTTTTCACCAGTCCAGCTCTCTTTCCACTCACGGCCAGCATGCGCGCCAGCGTTACCAGGTTGGGGGGGTGGTCAGGGAGGCTCTTCTTGGTTTTCCCGGCTTATTCCGGATCGCCTTGCCGGCACTTAGTCTTTGGCCCGATAATCTGGAGCGCGGCAGCTACCTGGCCATGGCCCGGCTGATGCGACACTGCGAAGATACGACCTGTCTGCATCGCGGCGGGCAGACCGGGCTGGCTCGCTTGCGCAGAGCCGGTAAGGAACTGGAACAGTGCCTGTTAAGCAATGCCGATCCGCAAGCTTTGCTGAACAGACTGAACTCTGAGTTTCGTCTTGCCAATCTGACCATGGGTGGGGTCGCCGACCTGCTCGGGCTGAGCTTCGGATATCTGAACTTTACTCTGCAGCAGGGCCATCAAATCGAGTTCTCAGTCTCCCGCCGAGGTTCCCTGACAGATTCAATAATTGCTGGTCGCTCAATCTAGGGAATTTAGTATACTGAAGGGACTCTCACCTCCCAGGGCCGGCATGAAGCGAAGCGATATCCTGAAAAAAATAAAGACCTTACCAAGCTGCGATCTGCTGGTGGTCGGCGGCGGGGCGACCGGCTGTGGCATCGCCCTCGATGCCGCCAGCCGTGGCTTATCGGTGGTACTGGTGGAGCAGAACGATTTTGCCGAGGGGACCAGCGGGCGTAGCAGCAAGCTGGTGCATGGCGGGGTCCGCTACCTGGAAATGGCTGTGAAACATTTCGACCGCCAGCAGTATCAACTGGTTAAGGAAGGACTTTTCGAACGCTTTCTGTTCTTGCGCAATGCCCCTCATTTAACGCGAGTGCTGCCGCTGGTCTCGCCCCTTTATCGCATAATTAAATTGCCCTACCTGTGGGTCGGCCTGAAACTCTATGATTTTCTCGCCGGAGCTCACGGCCTTGGGCCAAGTGGCTATCAATCGAAGGAAAAAACCCTCCAGGAGTATCCTCAATTGAATACTCGCCGGTTGAAAGGGGGGATTCGCTACTACGATGGTCAGTTTAACGACAGCCGCATGGCTTTGGCGCTGGCCTTGACCGCTGCTGAGCAGGGAGCCCTGGTCGCCAACCATCTGGCCCTTGTCGGGCTGGAAAAGTCGGCCGGGCGGATCAGCGCAGCGCAGTTGGAAGATCGACTCAGTGGAGAGCGGTTTTCGCTTCCGGCGCGAGCTGTGGTCAATGCCGCTGGGCCGTTCGCCGATCAGGTCAGACAGCTTGATCAACCGGATGCTGAAGCGCTATTGGCGGTCAGCTCTGGCGTGCATATCGTTCTTGATACCAATTATCCGCCACCCAAAGCTGGCCTGCTTCTATCGGAAACCGAGGACAATCGAGTGCTGTTCGTTCTCCCCTGGCAGCGGCGTTGTATGGTGGGGACCACTGATCGGGCGGCAGAACTTTCCGAGCATCCGAAAGCGACTCAGGAAGAGGTCGACTACCTGCTGCGCCACCTGCAGCGGGTTCTCGATCCACCCCCCAGGCGGGAAAATATCTGCGCTGTCTGGTCTGGTCTGCGGCCATTGGTACGCAATTCTCAAGCGGCTGATACCTCAACGCTTTTGCGCGATTTTCTCATCGAAGAATCGCCGAGCGGTCTGTTTACCATTGCCGGTGGCAAGTGGACCAGCTATCGGCGGATGAGCGAAAAGCTGGTGGATCAGGTGGTTGCCAAGCGAAATTTAACTGCCCGGCCCTGTCAAACCGAAGATCTGCGGCTGCTTGGCGGTGAGGATTGGCAACCGACCGGTTGGCAAAAACTGGCCAAAGATTATCTGTTGGATGAACGCACCGCGCGCTACCTGCATGCCAACTACGGAACCAGAGCCTCGGCGGTGGCTGCACTCGCTGGCGGGCCGCTGCTTGAGCCTCTGGCTCCCGGGTATCTGTGTATCGGCGCCGAAGTTGTCTATGCGGTTCGCCATGAGCTTGCGGAAACAGCGATCGATATTCTCGCCCGGCGTCTGCCGCTGGCGCTGCTCGACACCCAGGCCGCCAGGCAGGCTGGCGAGCGGGTGGTCAAGTTGATCGCGCAGGAGAAAGGTTGGGATGCGGCGCGTTGTGCCGAAGAGCATTCCCAGCTGGAACAACGTCTGTCGCAGGCCTTGTGACATATTCTGGCGCTTTGCTGGGTTAACTTTTTCGGAACAGCTCTGATTCAACCTTCTCTGGAGATCTCTCTTGTTCAAAACTCAACAACAAATTATTGCCGCTGCCACCGCTGGTGCCCTGGTATTGACCGTCAACAAGCGGCTGGCGCGCCATCTGATTGCCTGTTACGACCAGCAGATGCTGGAAGCCGGGTCGCGGGCCTGGCAGACCGCAACGATACTCAGTTTCGAAGGCTGGCTGCAGCGCAGTCTCGCTGAACTTGATGAGAGCTGGCGCCTGTTGGAGGGCTTTCCTGCGCTGCGCCTGTGGGAGCAGTTGATCGAACAGGCCTCCCGTGGCAGCGAACTGGAACTGTTGCAGATCTCGGCCACAGCGCGCAAAGCTCAGGAAGCTCATCAATGGTCAATTGCTTATGGTCTGTCTTTAGACGGTCAGCCCTTGACCGAAGATCAGCTGATCTTCCGCAGCTGGCAAGCCGACTATCAGGCCGCCCTGCAGAAGCACCAGTGGATCGATCGGGCCGAGTTGTCCGGGCGGCTGTATGCCGCCATGGCCGCTGGCGAGCTGCCAGTTCCCAAGCAAGTGCTGCTGGTTGGATTTGACCAGTGGTCTCCTGAGCTGGATGGGTTACAGCAGCTGCTGACCAGAACCGGAGGCCAGCTGACCGAAATCCAGCAGCAGAACTCTCCCGATTCCTGCTGCGGCACCTATGCCTGCCCGGACCCGACGGAAGAAGTTGAGCGCTGCGCTCGCTGGGTGCGGCACTTGCTTGACCAGGGGGCGACCTCGATCGGCGTCGTGGTTCCTGACCTGCAGGCACGGCGCGCGGAAATTGAGCGAATCTTCCGCCAGCAGATCGACCCTGCCGCAGATCTTCAGTTGCAGGATGAGGAGACCGCCTTCAGTCTTTCCCTTGGCGCTCCCCTCGCCGATCAGGGGCCGGTCTATGCGGCCCTGCAGCTGCTGGGCTGCGGTTTTCGACCGACCACCCAGCAGATCGGTTACCTTCTGCGCTGCCCATATCTGGCCGGAAGCCAGGGCGAAGCGGATGCCCGGGCCCGCTTCGATGGCTGGCTGCGCTCTTTCCGACAGCAGCGTCTCAGCCTGAAAAATGTCTCCCGGCTTGCAGCAGAGGCGCAGCGGGCGCCGGGCGCCGGCCAGATCTTTGAGCAATTATCGCAAGCATTGGAAAACCGCGAACGCCTGCTGCCGGGGGAATGGGCCGGGCGCTTCAGCCAGCTCTTGCAGACCGTCGGCTGGCCGGGTGAACGAAGCCTGGCGAGCAGTGAATATCAAATGGTCAAGGCCTGGCAGGAGAAGCTGCTGCCGGCACTCGCCTCCCTCGACCTGGTTTCCCCGCCCCTTGATCGGCAGCAGGCGGTCAGCCTGTTGAATCGTCTGGCGCAAGAGATTGAATTTCAACTGGAAGCGCCGACCGGTCCTGTGCAGGTGGTTGGTCTGCTTGAGTCCGCCGGGCTGAATTTCGACCATCTCTGGGTGCTTGGCTGCAACGAGGGAACCTTTCCGGCGGTGGCCCGGCCTAATCCATTCTTGCCGGTCGCGATCCAGGTGGAAAAAGGGATGCCGCACGCCAGCGCGGAGCGTGAACTTCAGTTTGCCCGGGGCATTCTGCAGCGCCTGCAAGCAGCGAGCGATGATGTCATTTTCAGCTACGCCCGGCGCCATGGAGACTGCGAACTGCGCCCCAGCCCCTTGCTGTGCGAGCTGCCGGTGGTTGAACCAGTCCTGGCCGAACGCCAGGATGCGGTCTGTCGGCAAATGGCTACGGCACCGGACTTAGAAATCCTCCAGGATACTCAGGGGCCGCCCTTAGTCGCCGAGCGGGGGGAGGGGGGCACCGCTATTCTTAAGGATCAGGCGCTTTGCCCGTTCCGGGCCTTTGCCCATTTCCGCTTGCGCGCCAGTGCCTTTGAACAGCCCCAGCCGGGCCTCGACCCCTTGACCCGCGGCAACCTGATTCATAAGGCGCTGGAGTCCTTTTGGAGTGAGGTTAAAGACCAGCAGCAGTTGCTGCAGCTGGATGAACAAAGCCGGGACGCGCTGCTGGTAAAACATGTCAGCTGTGCGCTGGACGATTATTTTTCCGAACAGGGAGCGCCCCCGGCCAGGTTGCTGCAGATAGAGGAGCAGCGCTTGCAGGCGTTGCTCGCGGAATGGTTGGCCGAGGTGGAGGTTAAGAGAGGGCCATTCTCGGTGCTGGAGACGGAGCAGGAGCACTTTGAGCAGATCGGTCCGCTGAAAATCAGAACCTTTATCGACCGGATCGATCAGCTCGCTGACGGCAGCCGGGTGGTGCTCGATTACAAAACCGGCCAGATCAATGCTGATGCGCTGCTGGCGGCGCGGTTGCTGGAACCGCAGTTGCCCATTTATGCCGTCGCCGACAGTCACTCTGAGGCTGATGGGGTGGCCTTTGCTCAGCTTCGCCGCGGTGACTGCAAGTTGGCCGGCATTGCTCGTGATGCCGACCTGTTGCCCAAAGTGCCGGGAGTAGCCAACAGTAAACAAGCGATCGATCTGGAACTTGGCGACTGGTCGCAAGTGCTCGCTCATTGGCGCAAGCAGCTGGAACAGCTGGCCAACGACTTTGTCGCCGGTGAAGCAGCGGTCGATCCGGTCTCGGTCGAGATCGCCTGCCGCTATTGTGATCTGCCTGGCCTCTGTCGGATAAGTGAAGGGAAGCCAGAATTGGCCTTTGAGGAGGGGGGGCAATGAAGCCGAAGATGACCATCGCCGATCAGACAGAGCGAGCTGCAGCCATCGATCCGACCCGCTCGTTCATTGTTCAGGCCCCGGCCGGTTCGGGGAAAACCGAACTATTGATTCAGCGTTTTCTCGCCCTGTTGGCAACCGTAGAGCGGCCCCAACAGATCCTGGCGATCACCTTCACCCGCAAAGCTGCCGCTGAAATGCGCAGCCGGCTGCTTGACGCTTTACAAGCCGCGCAGCAGGCCTGCCCAGCGGAGGAGCACAAGCAGCTCACCTGGCGCCTGGCCCGGCAGGCGCTGCAGCAGGACCGGCAGAAGCAATGGCAACTCCTGAACAACCCGGCCTTGCTCTCGATCCAGACCATCGACAGTTTTAATGCCGGACTGGTGCATAAGATGCCCTGGGTCAGCCGGTTCGGCGGTGTGCCGGAGATGGCCGAGGACGCTGATCTGCTCTATCGCCAGGCGGCGGAAAACCTGGTCGGCCGTCTCGCCGATGATCAGCCCGGCGGCGAACAGATCGCCTTGCTGCTTGCCCACCTGGACAATCGCATGGAGCGCCTGCAGCAGATGCTGCTGGAGATGCTGCGCCGGCGGGATCAGTGGCTGCGCCACCTGCTCGGGGTCTCCGGGGGCGATTCGCGGCAGCTGCTGGAAGAAGCTCTGGCCCTGCTGGTTGCCGAGTGCCTCTCCAAGTTGACGGCTCTGCTGCCGACCGCGCTGCACGAGGAACTGCTGTTCTGTGGCCGCTATGCGGCCAGTCACCTCTGGGAGCAGGGCCAGCGGCCGCTACTGGCCTTGACCGACCTCGATTGGTTTCCTGCTGCTGAGGTCGACCATCTGCCGCTCTGGCAAGGCTTCGCCGATCTCCTGCTGACCTCCGCCGGAGATTTGCGCAAGCCTGGCGGAATCAATGTGAAGTGTGGTTTTCCTGCCGGCAAGCAGGGGCAGGAGTCCAAGCAGCGGATGCAGACGCTGCTTGAGAAGCTGGCCGACCAGCCGGGATTGGTCTGTCTGCTGGCCCGCTCTCGTGAGTTGCCGGAGACTCGCTACCCTGGCGAACAGTGGCAGATTCTGCAGGCGCTGATCGAGCTGTTGCCGCTGCTGGTGGCTGAGCTCTGGCTGGTTTTTCGCGGCACCGGGCAGGCCGATTTCGCCGAGCTCGCGCTGCGCGCCCGTGAAGCGCTGCGCAGCAGCGAGGACCCGAGTGAGCTGCTGTTGCAGCTCGACAGTCAATTGACCCATATTCTGGTCGACGAATTTCAGGACACCTCCTGGCTGCAGTATGAACTGCTTGAGACCCTGACCAGCGGCTGGCAGCCGGGCGACGGGCGCAGCCTGTTCCTGGTCGGCGATCCGATGCAGTCGATCTATCGTTTTCGGGAAGCCGAGGTCGGTCTCTTTCTGCGCACCTTTCAAGGGCGACTCGGCCTGTCCGGGCCGCAACTGCAGCCCCTGCAACTGAAGTGCAATTTTCGTTCGCAGCAGGGGATTGTCAGCTGGGTCAACCAGACCTTTGCCTGTCTCTTTCCGGCTCAGGTTGATGAGGCCAGCGGTGCGGTTCCCCTGGCGGTGGCGGAAGCGGTTCAGCCTGAATTGGCGCTTCCTGCCTGTCAGCTGTTTGCCTTCCGGGAGCGGGATGACCGCAGTGAAGCGGAAACCGTCCTGCGTCTGATCCATGAGGTAAAGGCTGAAGATCCCAGCCAGAGCGTCGCGATTCTGGTCCGTAGCCGAACCCATTTACCACAGATCCTGCAACTCTTGCGGCAGCATAATCTGTCTTATCAGGCTCAGGATATCGAGCTGCTCGGTCAACAGCCGGTGGCTTTGGATCTTTTGGCGCTGACCCGGGCCTTGCTGCATCGCGCTGACCGGCTCGCCTGGTTAACCGTGCTGCGTGCACCCTGGGCTGCTTTGAGCCTGCATGATCTCCACGCCCTGGTGGCGGATGCGCCTCATGCGACCCTGCCCGGCCTGCTCTCTGACTCGTCGCGGCGGGAAGGTTTGTCAGGAGAAGGGCAGCAGCGTCTCAGCCGGGTCTGGCCGATTTTACAGGCCAGCCTGCAGCAGCGCGGTCGGTTGCCGCTGCGCGCTCTGGTGGAAGGCTGCTGGCTGGCGCTTGGGGGGGCGGCCTGCTATGACCGGGAGGGGGTGGAAAATGCCGCGCTGGTTTTTGATCTGCTGGAATCGTTGGCTGTTGGAGGTGATCTGCCAGCACCTGAGTTACTGGAAGCTGGGCTGGCCAGGCTGTTCGCCGCTCCTGACACGGGTGCGGATCATTGCCTGCAGGTGATGACCATCCATAAAGCCAAAGGGCTGGAATTTGATCAGGTGATTGTGCCTGGTTTGGGACGGAGGCCGCGAGGGGACGACAGCCCCCTGCTGCGCTGGCTGGAACATCCTGCCTATGGTTTGCTGCTGGCCCCGATTGCACCGCGGGATGGCCGCCGGCAGGATCCGATCTATCGATTGATCGGCCAGCTCGAGAGGGAGAAGCAGGACCTTGAAGTTGCGCGCCTGCTGTACGTCGCGGCGACCCGGGCCAAGCGTCAATTGCATCTGATCGGGCACGCCAGGGAAAATCGGCAGGGCCGGCTTAAACCGGAGGCCGGTTCATTGCTGGAAACCCTCTGGCCAGCGGTAGAAGAGCAATTCAATGCCTGTGCCCTGGAGCTGGCCGAGGTTGCCGAAACCTGCCTGCAGGTCAAGCTGAAACGGCTGCCCACCGCTTGGCGCCAGCCAAGCTTGAACGCTGCGCCACGGGCGGAGGTCGCCCAGGTCGGCCGTGCTTCCGATTTCGAGCAGGGTGAAGAGCAGGAGCTTTTGTTCAGCGGCTGGGAAAACCAGGCCCAGCGGCATATCGGTACCCTGGTGCACCTGCTGTTGGAAAAAATTGCCCTGCAGGGCGTGGCGCATTGGAATAGCGCTCGGTCACAGCTGCAGGAAACACTCAAGCGTCAGCTGGCCGGTCTGGGCGTTCCTGCGGCAGAGCATGAGGCTGCCCTGCAGACAATAATGACGGCGGTTGAGCAGACCTTAAATAGCGAGCGGGGGCGCTGGCTTCTGCAGGCTCATTCTGAGGCCGCCTGCGAATTGCCATTGACCGGGCTCGTCGCGGGCAATCTGATTCATGCCAGTATCGACCGCACTTTTATTGATGAACAGGGAGTGCGTTGGGTGATCGATTATAAAGTCAGCAGGCCGAAAACAGGCGAATCTGAAAAATTCTTTTTCCAAAGAAAGCTGACCCAATATCGAAATCAGCTGGTGAGCTATCAGCAACTTCTGGTGGCTCTGGAGCCCCAACGGGAAATCAGGCTGGCACTCTATTTTCCACTTTTCGACGGCTGGTGTGAATTGGTGCCGGAAAGCACCTTTGGATGAGGCTTTTCCCAGGGCTGCCCGCCCAAAATAGATCACAGCTCTGGGAAAAGTATGATTTTATACCCTTAGTGGGCAGGGGTTTTTAAACTGAGGGTCAAGAGGGTTGCAGTTGGAGGATCTGTCCGGTCAGATAGCTCTTCTGCGGGTTGACGCGCACCAGGCTTTTAATTGCTTTGGGGGCCAGATGCAGGCGGAAGGTCGTATCTTCCCGTTTGACCAGGGTCAGCTCGATGGTTTTCTTCAGTGAGCCGATGCGGATTTCGGTCTCGATAACGTAGCACCATTCCCGTTCGCCCTCGGCCATATTGACCAGGCGTCTGGTTTTTACCGGCAGCACCGAATAGACCTCAACTTCATTGGTGTTCTGGATCGGATGAACGCCGAAACTGATCATCAGATCTTCCCCTTCTTTAAAAGTGGAGAAATCGAACACATTCAGAATCGACTGCCGGGATTCCATGTCGACTTCCGCTTCAATCGCTGGAATCTTCAGTGCTGGAAATGCAACCCACTCACACCAGCCGATATCGATCAGTAATGAATTTTTGTTTTTTCGCATAGTCCCTCGAATCCCCTCGTGACAATGTGTGAATTCTAATGGTTAGATATTAGTCAGTCGTTTAGTAAAAGTAAACTTTTCTAATATTAAAGTCGAGACGGAGGGGAATTGTTTAAGTTGCCTAAAATGTTGAGGAATTTTGTCGGCGGAAGAGGCGGACGGGCCTCAGAAATTTGCAGCCCGTCCATTTTTCAACCGGGATGTTTCTCTTTTCAGTCTCTCAGAAGCAGAAAGCTGGGCTGAAAATCTGTAGCGGAATGAAGATAGTCGCAGAGCTCCTCTTCCCAGCATTCCAGACAGAACTGGGCAAAAAAATCACAGTTTTTCGAATGAGAGCGCATAAAGTCACAGAACCCGCGGGCAAAATCTTCCCTGATCTGCTCATCTTGCAGTGTTTTTTCGCCCAGCTCGGCCAGAGTCGTGAGGGGAAGGGGATTTGGCTCAAAGGGATTGCCGAGCACTTGATTGGCGACCGCGGTCAGCAGCAGGCTGGCCAGGGTCAGTTCTGCTGACTCCAGGGCCTCGCCGGTTGGCAGGCGAAAGGGGAGCTGTTCGGTGAAGAGTTTCTCCAGCGCCGTAAGCTGCTGCAAGCGGGCATCGACGACCTGCAGATCTTTGCTGCTGCTGATTTCCTGTAAACTGCTTGGCGCGTCCTCGGTCGCATCGCAATAGAGATACGCTGGCTGCTGGAGCAGCGAATCGACAAACAACTGCTCCGGGTAATCCAGCAGTTGGCCGATCGGGCCCTCAGTGATCTGCTGAGCCTGCAGTTGCCGTTTATGAATCAGGCTGTAGCCATATTGATAAAGCTGCTGTAGATAGGTGGTCTTGAAAACGGTCTCCGCCTGGGCCAGGTCTTTGCCGGCCAGGTTTTCCAGGGCCAGATTAAGGACCTTGTAGAGCGATTGCAGGCTCTCAGCGATCGCTTCGGCGGATGCCAGATCGATCTGATCGGCGCTCATTTTTCGATTGGCCAGCATAGAGAGTTCGGTCGCCAGCTGATGGCTGATGTCGGTCGCCAGAACTTCGGCCAGCAGGTTGTCAGGTGTCGCATGAGCCAGAATTGCTCCGGGATTCGGCAGCGCTTCCGCTTCAAGCCTGAAGTCCTCTTTTCCTCCAACCTGGAATGACGTGGTATCGATATAGCTATAAAGCCCTCTGGCCTCGGCGGAGGGCAGAATGCCAAGATCCAGCAAACGGTTATCCCGGGTTTGGTAGACCTCTTCTTCCAATACAGACAGATTTTCGCTGCGGATCATTTCCATCAGCAGCAGATAGGTCTCCTGCTCTTCCTGCATCAATATTTTCAGCAGCGCCGCGATGATCTTGGCAGCATCTTCGCTGGCGTACTCGATATCGTACAATCCTTCAAGACGGTTGGCGTTTTCCGCTCCGTCATCATCGAAGGCTTCCAGGCCGCGGGTGATCTTCAGGTGTTTTTTCAAAAACAGGGCGAGTAATTCAGGTTCAATCTCTTTGGCCAGCTGACAGACTTTTTCCGGCCCCGTCGACAGCAGCAGTTCCAGCCAGTGCAGCGACAGAACCGGGCTGAGCTGGTCGCCATTCCAGCAGTCAAGATCGAGCAGGGTGGTGACCTGCTCGGTGCTGGCCAGCATCAGCAGTTCGCTGCAGGAGTCCGGTCCGAGCTGGTTGACAGTCAGATAGATCTCCTGCGGATGCAGCTGGGGAACCAGCTGTTCCGCATCTTGGGCGTTCAGCAGCAGATCGAGCTTCTGTTTCCCCCGCGCCTGACGAATCATCTCCAGTCGTTCCGCGGCAGTCAGGGCGTTGTACTCTTTGCTGGTTATTTTTTTTCCCTGCCGGTGCAGCGTCAGGTGGCCGACCTGGCGTTCTTTGGGCAGCTGGATGCTGGTCATTGCTGAATCCTCCCAGGCTGATTTTAGCGTTTCTAGAAAAAGGACGCTACTCTAAGGCAGACACTTCAGAAAGGCAATCTTTGATTAGCGAAATTGGTGAAATTTCAAGCTTTTACTTTAATTAAGGCGTGAGAATTGTTAATCTTATGCGGTCATCAGCCGGTAAGGACTTTTTGTGAAGCAATTTTTTCAATTTTTCTCGATTCGAAAAAAACTGACTCTGGCCATTATGGCCAGCAGTCTGCTGGTCCTTCTGCTGGTCAGCAGCTTCTATATCTATCTGCAAATCCACTCTTCGCGAACCACACTCATCCGTGAGACCGCTATCCTGGCCAAGAGTCTGGGGGAAAACAGCCGGCGTTTTCTGCTGTTGAATCAATTTCGTGAGGCGGAACAGGTCCTGGCTTCATTGAAATTGCAGCCGAATATCCATGCTGCCTATCTGTTTGACGATAGCGGGCAGCCGGTTGCCGAGTATCTTGATCAATTTGATTCCCGATTTCTTCTACGGGCTATTCCGCTCGATTTTGCGGAACAGAATCGATCCTTCTGGACCGACTCCACCAGCCATCAGGTCTCTTCAGACTGGCAGCATCTGGGGCTCTACCAGCCTATTTTCCATGATGAGCAGCGGATCGGCACTCTCTATCTCCTTTCCGACCTGCAGGCGCTGCACGATCGCATCAACGCGGTGGTCTTCAGCGTGCTTATTGCGCTGGCTTTGCTGGCTGTCTGCTCCTGGTGGCTTAGCGGGATACTGCAAAAACCGGTGTCAGATCCGCTGCTGGCCCTGGTAGAAACGATGAAACAGATCTCCCGACAGAACAATTATCATTTGCGGGCGGTTAAGCATGGCCCGGATGAAATCGGGCTGCTGGTCGATGGTTTCAATCAGATGCTCGATAAGATCGAGCAGCATCGCACTGAGCTGGAGGGCCATCAAAAATCACTGGAAAAACAGGTGTTACAGAGAACTAAAGATTTAACCCGGACAGTTGAACAACTTCAGATCGCCAAGCAGCAGGCGGAAATGGCCAGCAAGGAAAAATCGCAATTCTTAGCCAATATGACCCATGAATTGCGTACCCCCCTCAATGGTGTTCTGGGAATGAATGAGCTGCTCTTTCGGACAGGCTTGAATGAGCAACAGGAAATGCTGGCTAAGACAGTCCAGCGCTCCGGAGAGGATCTGCTGCGGTCGATCGACGCAGTTCTGGATTTTTCCCGCATCGAGTCCGGCCAGCTGGAACTTGATGTTGAGAACTTTGCCTTTTATCAGGTGGTGGAAGAGGTGGTCGCTTTGCTTTGGCCACAGGCGCAGGAGAAGGGGGTTCAGCTCCATGCCGATATTCCGCTGTCGACCACCTGGGAAGTTCGGGGGGATAAAAACCGGGTTCGACAGATTGTCATGAATCTGCTCGGAAACGCCATTAAGTTTACCCATACAGGTGCAATCAACCTTCGCTTGAGCCTCGCAGAGAACAGTAGCCAACAGGCGGCCTGCTTTAGCCTGGAAGTCGAAGATAGCGGTATCGGGATGGATAGCGAGACCCAAAAACGTATCTTTTCCGCATTTTACCAGGCCGATAGCAGTATCACCCGTGAGTATGGCGGGGCTGGCCTCGGCTTGGGAATCGTTCGCCAACTGGTCGATCTGATGCAGGGCTCCATCAGTTGTGAGAGTCGGTTGGGGCAGGGCAGCCGTTTTCGGGTCAGCCTGCCTCTGCCGCTGATCAAACGGAATCCAGTCTGCATCCCGGTGTCTCTTCAACACCAGCAGGTCCTGCTGCAGGAGGCCAATCCCCAGTCCCGGCACTATCTGCTGCAACGCTTGAGCGAGCTTGGTTTGTCGGTCCTGGTGACCAGCAATGCTGCTGATGCCTGGTATCAGTTAGAGGCAGCAAAACGCCGCCGGCAACCCTTTTCGTTGCTGATCCTGTCAGGTTCTGCCAGGCTTCCGGATGGCCAGAAATTGCTGGAGGCGATTCATGAAGAGGGTGAAACCAGCTGCCTGCGGCGCATCCTGTTGCTGGACAACGATGCGGAAAAATCCCCTCTTGGGAACAACGAAGTGCGCCTTTACCGTCCCATCACCTGGAGCAGTTTGTTGAAGGCTTTGCATAACAGTTACCATGAACTGCGCCTGGTCCCTGCGGCACCACAGCAGAATTCGCCTGAAGGGCGCCCTACTGCTGGAGAGGACAGGATAACGGTGGCGGTTTACGGAGGCAGCGTTGCCAGTCAGGAATTGATCCGTCTGGCCCTGCAGAGCACTTCGTGGGTTGTGGATGTGGTTGATTCGTTAACCGCATTCATCCGGCAAAGCGACCACGAGTGCTATCAGGCGGTCATCGTCGATCTGCGTCCTGGCGACATTGAGCCTTTGCTTGATCTGTTAGGACAACAGCCTTTGTCCAATCTGATCGTTCTTCATCAGCCCGGTGATCCGGTTGAGCCATTGCGCCAGTTTGCCGCCGGCGTGCTGGAAAGACCTTTAGGGGGCAATGCCCTGCAGGCAATGCTTGGGAAAATAGCCGCTACCGGCAAGGATGACCCAGCAGCACAGGAGAACCTATGAACAGGCGGGTGCTGATTGCCTTGCTGGCGCTTCTCCTTGGAGGGTACCTGTTTGCTTTCTGGTGGACCGGCAGCAACTTCGTTTCTTACGCCTCGCATCCTGAGCCTTTAAGTCTGGATGCGATTGAGCCTCTCCAGGCCCGGGTGGGAGAACCGATGGCGTTGGACATCACCGGAAGTGGTTTCAATGCGGATATGCAGCTTAATCTGGTGATGGATCTTAATAATCGGGATGCCATCGTTAAGACCCTGCCGATTCCCGGCAATATAAGCGATATGCATCTCAGCGGGAATCGGCTGCTGTTAGGGAATTTGCTCCGGGGTGTTCAGGTTCTCGATGTCAGCGACCCTGCACGGCCAGGCTTTCTTTTTCAATCCGTAGAGAAGTGGCCTGTTCACGATATTGAAGCAATCGGTGATCGTTTCGCTTTGAGCTGCGGGAACCATGGGGTCAAAATTGTCAGCTTAAGGAAAGAATTTTTCCAACAGGATGTGGCGATTCATTGGCCTGGAGTGGTTGTGGAAAGTAGATACTACTCAGACCATCTCTACGTTTCGACAAAAAATGATGGTTTTCTGGTGTACCATCTGACCTCTTCAATTGAACCCCGCCTGGTCCATCATGCTGAGCCATCCACAGAAATACAGAAAATGATGGTCCATGATGGTTTTCTATTCGTTTTGTTGAAGGATAATGGACTCTATATTTATGATTTGAAAAAGCCAGGTCATCCAGAAAAAGTCAAACATTTCAGACCAGGTTGTCACCTTTTGGATCTCGATATTTACGCGGGCAATCTTTTTCTTATTGAAGACAAGGTTGGCATCCGTCGTTACCAGCTTAATAACTCAGCTGATCCTCACCATTTGAACGATTGGCAGGTTTACGGGAAACCGACCCGACTGAGCGTTTCTGACCGGTACATCATGGCAAATATTGTTTCCTACGGTTTGCAAGCGATTCCCAGAGCAGGAATTTCCGCTAACGAGCCCATTCGCCTGGTTCCTTTTTCCTCGGGGGCCAGTTCGGTCACTTGGAGGGTGGGTCGCTATTATTATGGCCGAGCGGGGAGGGATAGCCTGGCGATAATCGACCCTGACCAGGCTAAACCTTATCAGGAAATCAAACCGGTAAAGGCTTCTGGCGATGTTCATGACTTAATCATAGATGGCCGCTGGTTGTATTTCTCCAGTGCGTCAAAGGATCAAAGGGGCGGCATTGTTGATTTGGAGACCAACATCCAGGTCGCCAGGCTAGCTAGCGGAACCTATCTCCATCTGGCGGACAATAAGAATACTTTATACCAGTCCGGAAATGGCCGCATTCTGGCGTTTGATGTTACTGACCCCAAAAAAATACGTCAAATTCTGAGCTTTAAAAGTCCTTATGTGCGAAATGTTTTTGTCTCGGGGACCTTGCTGGTGGCGGTCGGAGTTGATGGGGTCCGTTTGTATGATTTGACATCGCCAGACGGCCCGCTGTTGTTAGACCAAGTTGATTTGAAGCAGGCGACTGATGTGGTGGTCATGCCCAATGGAATGGTTTATGTCACAGCAAATCAACAGGGCCTGGTCGGCCTGGAAATAAGCAAAGAGAAAACTTTGCAAGAGGTGTTTCGGATTGAACCTCCCTGGCCGATGAATACATTTGCCACGGCACGCTATCTGTTGAAAAAAGATGACATTTTATACCTGACGAACGGCGGAACTGGGTTGTCTGTTCTCGATGTTGGCGACCCCCGACGGCCAAAGGTATTGACCATGTTGAACTTGCCGGGCTTTGCCAATGCCCTCGGCAGCTCTGGGCAAAACCTGTTTGTCAGCAGTCATAAGGGCGGCCTGCATTTCATTGATATCCGCAATCCACGTCGGCCCAAATTAATCACCACCATTCGCAAAAAACGCTCTTCTCGGGCGCTGGCCTTCTCCGGTGAGGAGCTTTTTCTGGCTGATGTGAAAAAGGGGATCAGGGTTTTACCCGCTCCGCTTGAAATTGCAGAAAAACAGGTCATTTC
>CAMYNR010000193.1 GCA_947259715.1 uncultured Desulfuromonadales bacterium | reverse complement strand
ATTCATTCCCGGGCCGAGAGGGTTCTGGGGGGAGGAATCACCACGCCTGTCGCTGGCCGCTTCTGGCGCTGCAAAGGTCTGGGTCTGGTCGATAATTGTCATTTTTCTTCCCTGTTTTCGCCTCAGCTTTTAGACGATCGCCCAGCTCGCTCGGCCAGGACGCTGATCGCTTCGGTTTTATTCACTTTACTGTGTACTTCTGCTGCGGAACAAGCTGCTGTTCGCTTTTATTGGAAGAGCAATTTAGGTACCAACTCTTGAAAGCCGAAAGCTCGGCACAATGCATTGTAATTGCATAAGGTTTCCAGCTTCAGCTGAAACAGCAAACAGAGAAAAAGAAAAGAGATTATTCATCTTTGAATAAAATATTCGCAGATAAGTAATTCTTTCGGTCTTGGGGCTATTTAGCCGGTTTCTGCTCAACCTCTCCACCAGCCTCTTTCCAGGCTTCAAAGCCACCGTCGATGTGGCAGAGATTTTCCAGACCCATCTCCTGGGCAACCTGAGCGGCCAGCGCCGAGCGCCAGCCGAGATTGCAATAGAAGATGAACCGCTTCGGTTCGGAAAACAGCGGTTTGTGGTAGGGGCTCCCCGGGTCGATCCAGAATTCAAGCATGCCGCGGGGAACATGCTTTGCGCCGGGAATCTTACCTTCGCGCTGCAGCTCGCGAATATCGCGCAGGTCGACGAAGACTGTCTGCTCATCATTCGCTGCAGCCAGCGCCTCAGTCGCGCTGATCGTTCCAATGACCGCTTCTGCACGGCGCACCAATTCCTGAAAACCAACCTTGATCTGCATCTTCGCTCCTCCTCTGGTCGCGACTCGGGTCTGGGGTGAGGCCCCGCTTCAGGCCTGCTCGAAAGTGCTCAGATAATCTTTTATCTCCGCGACCGACATGTTGGTTTTGGCCGCATTCAACTGGCCGTTGACCACCAGCTGCGGCAGACTCAAGGTATGCAGTTCGGTCAACCGTTCGGGGTCGATGATCGATTTGACCTCGACTTCCCAGCCAAGTTCTTTGACCGCTTGCTCTGCCTTTTTTTTCAAGGTTGCGCACTTGCTGCAACCATCGCCGAGAATTTCTATTTTCATGATTTCCTCCACGTCCAGGAGTTCTATCCCGTTTCTTAAATCATTACACTCACAACCGAAAGCTACAAGCAGGGCCTGGTCGATTTTCTCTTTTCCGGCTCAGAATTAAGGACATTGAGGACTTAATTGGGGTTCTAAAGGGGAGCCTGGGAGCTGGTCGCCTATGAGGATTGGTTGTTGAGTAACTGCGTGATGTAACCTTGCTCGACTGCATAGGCATAACCGGTCTCAGACAGAGAAAAGCGAAACCCGAACAACGGACTGATACGAATGTGGACCAGCCCCTTCCGGCTGAGTGATTCCAGGGCCGCCCGCAAAGCGGACGATTCCAGATGCAGGCTCTCTCTTAACTGCTTACGGGAAAGACCTTTGATGGGGGGTTGACTGAGCCGCCAGAGCAGCAGATTTTCAAAATCATCGATCTCCTGCCTCAATGGTTTTAGCGGTTTTTCCGTCGGCGGGGCGGGGTCGAAAAGCTCGGTCAGTGGTTCTAGCGAGCCGGAATGTTTTTCAAGCAGTCTGCGGGCTTTCTCCGCGGTGCGTTTCCAGGCCGGATAGATTCCGAGCAGCAGGAACCCCAATAGAAAAATTACAAATAATACTGACATGGGGAGATCTGAAAGTGGCATAAGCAAACTCCCTGCCCGGCAAGGCCTCAGACCCGGATAAGACTCTTTCCTTATACGTTAAAAGGCAGCGGTAAAATGTCAATGGCCCCCTTTGCGTTGGCCTGCTGTTTTTTTGAGTACGGCTGGCCTTTTGGGGTCGTTCTTGAAATTGAATTGCGAATCATCGGCAAAAAAATACACTGCCGCGAAAAAAAATTTAGCCAAAATAAAAGATACCTGCTAATATCCAGCTAACAAACAGAGCTCATATTGGGCAAAATAAATGAATAAGGAGGTGCCTTTATGCGTGAAGAGAATGATCGTGGTAAGCGGATCGCCATAATGGCGATCAAAGAAAATGCGCCGAAAAAAGTTGAGCGCGAAATGCTGAATCTGATTTCCAATGGTTACAACCTGCAGGATCTGAAAAAAGCAGGCTACCGGGAACATCTTTCCTAACGGAATCGGGGTAGGATCTATTAGGGATTCTACCCCATTTTATTTTTCAGCCTATTTTTGCCGTCGGTCATCACTCTGTTGACAGAGCACTTTGACGGCCAACCAGTTGACCCCCAGCACGAAAGCCAGCCCGAGCAGTCCCAGCAGTTGCTTACTGCTGAATCCCATCTTGAAGGTATCCACCAGAACCACCCCGAACATGCAGAGGCCGATCGCCATGTTCGCCATCACCGTCCAACCGGCCTGAGAACGCCAGGCCCAGCTCAACAGGTAAATATTCATCAGCCCGTAGCCGCCGGCCACATAGGCAAAGGTCCTCAGCCATTGAGA
Source organism: uncultured Desulfuromonadales bacterium (assembly GCA_947259715.1). Taxonomy (GTDB): domain Bacteria; phylum Desulfobacterota; class Desulfuromonadia; order Desulfuromonadales; family Geopsychrobacteraceae; genus Malonomonas. The sequence goes on along the minus strand of CAMYNR010000193.1, from coordinate 5,321 downwards.
GGCCTCGCTGCCATGGATGACGCTGACCGCATAGTAGACAAATAAAAATGAGGTCAGTGCGCTGAACAGGGCAAAGCCGACCCGCAGGGTCTGGTTCGATTTACTCATTGCTGATCCTTTGGATTGAGAGGATTGTTCGACTGAGATTAGCAAATTAACCGGGAAATGCCAAAAGAATCACTCCCTGATCAGGCTCTGTGCTGCAGCAAGGCAAGCGCCTTTTGCGCCAGATTGTAAACCAGCACGGCCACTCCGCCGAACATGATTCCAGTCAGGGCATTGACTGCGATCGGGGCAAGATAAGCGAGGCTCGCACCAAGGGCTGGCAGGGGGCGGATGCTTTCTTCGATTCCGTGGACCAGATGTTCGGCACCGGGGATGCCATGCACCAGGATGCCGCCTCCGACCAGAAACATGGCAGCGGTACCGGCGATGGAGAGTGTTTTCATCAGGTAGGGAGCGAACACCAGAATGCTGCGGCCAAGTTTGAGTTTCAGGCGACTCGGCGCTTCTTCCGTCGGCTTTTGCACCAGGTAGGTGCCAAGGTCATCCAGCTTGACGATACCAGACACCAGGCCGTAAACCCCGATCGTCATGATCGCGGAAATGGCCGTGATGACCGCCAGTTGACTGGCCAGCGGGGCGTCTTGAACCGTTCCCAGGGCGATGACGATGATCTCCGCCGAGAGGATGAAGTCGGTCCGGATTGCCCCTTTGATCTTCTTTTTTTCCAGCGCCACCAGGTCGATTTTCGGATCGAGCAGGGCCCTGAGCTTGACTTCAGGCTGTACAGCGGTTTTTGACTCCGAATGAAGAAATTTGTGAGCGACCTTTTCGAATCCTTCAAAGCAGAGGAAGGCACCGCCGATCATCAGCAGCGGGGTCACCGCCCAGGGAAGCGCCGCGCTTATCGCCAGAGCCGCCGGAACCAGAATCAGCTTGTTTTTCGCAGACCCTTTGGCGACCGCCCAGACCACCGGCAGCTCTCGCTCGGCCCGCACCCCGGAGACCTGTTCAGCATTCAGGGCCAGATCGTCGCCCAACACCCCGGCGGTTTTTTTCGCCGCCACTTTGGTCATCGCGGCGATATCATCCAGGACGCTGGCAATATCATCGATAAGGGTCAGAAGGCTGGAGCCTGCCATCAGTTGTCCTCCTTTGGCGGCAGAAATGAGTTACAGTTGGCGAATCCGGGCCTTGGTTCCAAGTTCGACCGACTCTTCCTGATTGCTGAAGCCATTCTGCTGAAAGTTATCCAGGGGGATCTGCATCGCCAGCATACCAAAGGAAGTGACCGCCAGCAGGGCCAGAAACGCGATGCCCATGGCGATCCGTTTCGTCGGGGAGGCCGCATAGTAACGGGCCTTTTCGGTCTTGGACGCTTTTGCCGTGGTGTAGATCTGCCAACTGCCGATGAGAATGACCAGGGCAATAATCGGCGACCAGGTGAGATAAAACAGGCCGATCGCCCCAATCAGGCCGACAAGCCAGAGCTTTGGGCTGATGACGCCGATGATCCGCCCGCCGTCCAGTGGTGAAATGGGCAGCAGATTGAACAGGTTGAGCAAAAAGCCGGACATCGCCAGGGCGAACCAGAAGGGATTACCGGTCAGGAAGCCGGCCCCAGCACAGCCGATCGCGCCCAGGGTGCCGAGCAGCGGACCGCCGTAGGCCATGACCGCTTCGGAAAAGGCATTTTTCGGCATCTGCTTCATGCCGATATAGGCGCCCATAAAGGGGATGAACATCGGTGCGGTCGCCTTGATGCCCATCATCCGCAGGGCGATGACATGCCCCATTTCATGAATGAAGAGCAGGGCGACAAAGCCGACGGCAAAAGGCCAGCCCCAGAACATGGCATAAGCCCAGATGCTGACCAGCATACTGAGAAAGGTTTTAAATTTACCGATCTGCAACAGCAGGCCGAGGTATTTCAGTTTGCTCAGCAGGAAAATCAGCAGCAACCCGAGCGGACCGAGCTTGCGCAGCAGGCTTTTTTCCGTTGGCCGCGGATTCTCCGGTGGGGAGGGGTTTTCAGTCATATCGCGCGTTACTTTGTTTTCAGGATCGTTCATTTATAATACCCAGGGTGAATTAGCTGATGCCAGGCGAGTCTTCCGGCGTGGAGCACTCAATGCCCAGGCAGCATAAGTCATTTTTGCCTCCGCTGCCAGTAGCAGATAGCGGAAACATTGCTTCGATCAAGATGCCTGAGAAAACCCCTGGTTATGAAACTTGCCGTTAAAACCTACTTTATCTTGTTGGCGAAGAATGTTATTTTTGCGAAAAAGTCAGCGGGCGGATAATTGCGTCAGCTGACCAGCAAGAGTCTCCGATAAGGGCAAAGCCAGAGTGATCTGGTGACGCAAAGCCACGGGTCCAGAATCGAGTGGACAGCCGGGTTGCCGAAGAGAGTGCGGATTTAAGTTTTGTCCCGGTTCAGGCACACGGCAAAAATATGCGCTCAACTTCGCAACGAAGTGAGCGTTTTTTTTTTACCAGAAAAAATAATGAAATAGGGGGTTCGCTATGCAGATGACGTGTTTTTTTCGTCTTGGATTTCTTTGGAGGAGTTTGGTTGCTGGCCTGTGGCTTGGTTCGGGCCTGCTGGTGGCAAGTTGCGGCGGTGGTGGTGGCGGTGACAATGGGAGTGGGACCGGCACGACCACAGCGACGGTGCAGCAAGGGGTATTTATCGACAGCGCAGTTGCTGGCCTGATTTATCGCACGGCCAGCAGGTCAGGAGAAACCGAGGGCAACGGTGCCTTTCGTTATCTGACCGGCGAACAGGTCAGCTTTTTTATCGGCGATTTGAAATTGGGACAGGCTCAGGGGCAGTCGCTGATCTCCCCGCTGACCTTGGTTCCTGATGCCGACGATATCAATAATTCAACCGTTACCAATATCTCTCGCCTGTTGCAATCCTTGGACGCTGATGGCAACCTCGCCAACGGCATCCTGCTGCCCTCTGTTGCCCACTCGGTGAGCAACGGTCGCTCGATCGATTTCAGTCAACAGCCGGACGCCTTCAGCAATGACCCTGAAGTTTTCGATCTGTTTGACGCTTTGAATGCACAGAATGCTTTTTCTGACGGTCCGCGTAGTCTGGTCTCGGCAGCGCAGGCACGCAGTCATCTGCAGGACAGCCTGGGATTGAATGGCGGCGACGGAAATTCGGATTGCAGCCCTGAGGATATAGTCTGCGTTGCTGGTGAAAGTCTCTTTGAAACCAATCTGCGTAGTATGATCAACAGCTATCGCAGTCAGTCAAATCTCGCAGCGCTAAACTTGTCGGTTGATCTCTACCAACTTGCTGAGCAGCATAGCGTCGCAATGGAGGCCGCTGATTTTCTCAGCCATGATGGCTTTCAACAGCGTTATCAGGATTCAGGGTTTCGAACCTGTGTCGAGAATGTTGCCTGGAACTACCAGACGCCAGAATCTCTGTTGGCGGGCTGGCAGAATTCCTCAGGCCATGATCAAAACCTGTTAAACGCTCATATCAACTATGTCGGTCTGTCCAGGGTGGGAAACTACACGACCTTTTTTGCCTGCGGAGATTATTAATTCCCCTGGGCTGGCCGGCCTGTCAATCACCCAAATCGGCAACTTTCGAACGAAATCATCTTCTGAAGGCCCCCAAGCAAAGACCTTAACAGGCTGGGGCTGCTATACTAAAAAGCATTGTTCACGTGAAATCTGCCATCAAGGAGCCACTCTGTGTCCTCTCTCAGTTTCGAGTTGGAACGCCGTAATTTCATAAAATACTACGATACCAACCGACAGGTATTCGAAGAAGGCAAGAATGCCTGCACCAGCATTATCGCTTCGCTGATCAAGCAGTCGGACATCGGCGAAGTGACCACGATCGAAGGGCGTATTAAGGATAAATATGAATGCATCAAGAAGTTTCACCGCAAATATCAAGGAACCCTTGAAGCCGCCGAGCAACCTTATCGGATCAAGGACTACTTGTCCGACCTGATCGGTATCCGCGTCGTTTGTCTCTATGTCGATCAGATCCCCGTGGTCTCTGATCTGCTCCAGCAGCATTTCCGGATTATCGATGTTACGGATAAGATTGCCGCGGTAGAAAGCACCGAAGGCTCTTTCGGTTATAAGGGGCTGCACATGGATCTGGCGCTCAGTGAGGAATTGGCGGCGCTGCCGAAATATCAGCCCTACGCCGAGTTGCGTTTCGAGGTCCAGATCCGCTCCCTGATTCAGGACGCATGGAGTGTTCTGGATCACAAGATCAAGTATAAAAAATCTATTCCCAACGATCTGCGTCGCCGGATCAATGTGTTATCTGCCCTGTTTGAGCTGGCTGACCGGGAATTTAAAGAGATCCGTAACGCGACTGATGAGCTTATGCTGCAGGAAAATGTTGCGTCGATCAGTGGCGAGGACGACCTGCCAAGTGAAAAGGCCAGTAATGGCAAAGTGATCAACGCTTTTAATTTTCTTCGCGTGGCAGGGCATTTTTATCGTGATTTTGAATTTGAAGACTACAAGGTCGACGGCTTTGTTCAGGATATTCTAAAATTAAACCAAAGCTTTGAAAAAGGGGCTTTGCATCGAAGCTTGGTCGAAAACCTTAAGCGGGCCAGGGAATACCGCAGCGAATTCCTTGCCGCAGACCCCGAGAACAGCTTCAGTCCTTATACGGAAATCCGCCATTGCCTGTATCTTTATGATCGGATCGGTTTTCAGCGGATTCTTTCGCGGGGCGCGCGGGAGCGCTTTGAGGCTTGGCTGGAGGGCAGAGAAAGCAGTGATGTCTGAAGGGGAGATGGCAGTTAGCAGGGAACAGTAATGAGATTTGTGCTTTATAATATCCGTTATGCGACCGGGCCGAGGGTACACAATTATGTGCGTTCTTCCGGTAAGAACCTGCAGCGGATCACCGATTTTTTGCGCAATCTGGAGCCCGACCTGGTCGGTCTGATTGAAGTAGACCAGGGCTCTTACCGTAGCGGTGGGAAGAATCAGGCTGAGCTGCTGGCGGAATCACTGGGCCACTATCACTCTCATTCGATCAAATATGCCGAGCGATCCTTCTGGCGCCATGTTCCGGTGGTGCGCAAACAGGGGAATGCCTTTTTGGCCCGCAACCGGATTCGCAATGAAACCTTTCATTTTTTTCAACGCGGCATGAAACGGTTGGTTATTGAACTGGAGCTTGATCATGTCGTCGTCTACCTGGTCCATCTGGCGCTGGGTGCGCGGACTCGCCACGAGCAGTTGAATGACCTTTACGGGTTGGTAAAAAGGACCGAAAAGCCCTGCCTGGTGGCGGGAGATTTCAATATGCTCTGGGG
>CAMYNR010000192.1 GCA_947259715.1 uncultured Desulfuromonadales bacterium | reverse complement strand
CATCTTCGTCCTCGACGCCATCCAGGTTTTCACCGATCCGATAGGTGGCCTGAAGTTTCACGTCCTGCTTTTTGAAGAAGTAATTGGCGCCGAATGAAGTGCGGGTCCATTCTTCGTCGTAATTGTCAGCATCCTGTGCTTCATAACCGGCGACCAGCTCAAGCTGGGCCGGAAGCAGCATATAACCGGCTTCCACGGCAAAGTTTTCCAGGTCGGTTTCACCGTCTTCATAAATACCGCTGGTGACCGCCGGGTCGATGGTTTCCGCGTTGAAAATATTGTACTGTGCATCGGCGGAAAAACCGGCCACGCGGATGGCGGCACTGACTTCAAAACCGGTGACCTTGTCGACGTCCGCTTTGCTGCCGCTGGTGGTGATCCCGCCAACAGTCCGGGTGTTATTGTCATCGTCGTTCGACCAGGTGAATGCGGCGACACCGATGGTAGCTTTCAGGTCGCGCTTGAAGTCACCCTGTTCCATCTTCAAGTTGCCGAAGGGGTGAAAGTCGACCCGGCCACCGGCCATCCAGCCCTGATTGAAGTCATCGCTGTCGTTGGCCAGGGTATCGAAATCAAGCTTTTTATTGTCCGGGTCAATGGCGCCCTGGGCAACCGATGCGCCCCAGGTCAGCTTCTTGTCCATGGCAGCGCCAGTCAGATGAATACCCAGCTGGCGATCAGGAGTCCCGTAGTTGTGATCGCCGACAAAGGTCCGCTCAACCAGCTGTTGTTTTTTCGAGGAGGTCAACTGCTCGCGGGAGAAAGGAAACAGCACATTACCGATGCTGATTTTCATCCCGTCGATCCCTTTGTACTGCAGGTAGGCATCCTTGATGGCGATTTCATTATCGCCGGTCGCCTTGCCCATATCCCATTGGAATTTCCCTTTCCAGTCTTTATGCAGGCTTCCCTCAATATAAGGCCGCAGTCGGCGGAAAAACAGGTCGTCCTCTGAGTCACCACCATCGGGATCCACATAGTAATATTGCAATTGAATCCGGCCGCCCATCTTCACATATTTGTCGCCATCCTCATAAACGGTAATCCCGGCCGCCAGAACAGCCGAAGCGCTGGCCAGCAGAGCGATCATGATCGATCCGCAGAATGTCAATTTCATCAATGCTTTCACTTTCACCGTTACCTCCTGATTTTTCACTGTATGTGATTGCTTTGGGCAGAACCTTACTGCCCGGTAGAATTAAGAAACAGATCTGCTCATCGACCTGCCCTTGCCAAACGCTGTGGAGAATAGACCGCTGATTGTTAGCGGGTCGTTTCAGGAAAGTTTTGATTGTGTGAAAGGAGAAACATCAGAGTCTTTGCCGTTGAATCTGGCAAAAATAAGCAAATGACAACAGCATCGAAGGAAACAAAAGAAGTTTAAGCTCGGTTTGGCAGCGTAAGTGTAAAGCAGCACCCAGACGCTTCCCGGTTATCAAGTTCCAGAGAACCGTCCATGGCCTGCGCTAAAACTCGGGCCATATAGAGACCTAGACCGCTTCCGGCGGTTTTCCCCTGTTCGCTCTCGCCACGAAAGAACCTTTCAAACACCCGCTCAGCATCTTGGTCTGAAATTCCTGGTCCATCATCCTGAATCCGTATTTCAAGCCCCCCTTCAGCCTTCACGGCGCTCAACATGACGCAGCTCCCCTCTCCAGAATACTTCAAGGCGTTGTCAAGCAGACTCGACAGAATGATTTTCTAGGCCACCGGGTGCACGGTCACGATAAATCCAATCGGACAATCGAACTCAAGCTGACAGGGTGATTGCTCGGCCAATGGCTTAAACAAAGCCCATAATTCATCCAGTAATTCTTTAAGAATAATCGATTCGGACTCAAGACGGCCAGGCTGACCTTCCACCTTCCTGACCAACAAATAATTCTCCGCCAGACTGCCCAAATAGTCTGAACTGCAGGATATCTGCTCAGCAAACTTTTCCGACCGCGGCGAAAGCAGATCGGTCCTGTTGCGCAGTTGCTGCGCCATACCGGAGATGACGGTCAGTTGGTTGCGGAGTTCATGAAAAAGGGCATGTTGCCACTGATCTTGCTGTTCAGCCCACTGCCGAAGGGAAGCCAGTTTATCCACCAGCCCCAGAAACTGGTGATGTTGTGCAACCAAATGACGAGACTTGATAACCACCTCTTTCACGTTATAGGGCTTCGCGAGATAAAGATCAGCACCCAGCTGGTAACCTTTCAGACGATCGTCTCCGGAGCCAAGCGCACTCAACATGATGATCGGGGTGCGGGCGACCGCCAAATCATGATGCGAGCGGACCATCCGGCAGATCTCCCAGCCATTAAGTAGCGGCAGCAGCAAATCAAGCAGGATCAGATCTGGCTTCTCCCGGCCAATGATTCTGCAGGCCTCCAGCCCATCGGCCGCGGTCAGGACCTCGAAGCCCTGGTTTATCAGGTTAAACTCGAGAATCTCACTCAACTCGGCCTCGTCCTCAACGATTAAAACCCGGCCAGAGTCTTCTTTTTCCGGTTTCAGAAATTGGACTTGGTTTGACCTCATCGTTGCTGACTGCGGACTTTTCTGTTCAGAACTAAGCAGTGGCATAGCCCTCCCCCGAAAATAGAATGATTTGCAGATTCAACCTGGGGCACAACAGTTACGAAAAAGTTAGCCGCGTGTGGTGATTCGGTTAGTTTTCCCAACAACCTCTGAAAGAATTACCGCTCAATGAAATCCTAACTTCACGCCAACCTCGGGTTAACATTCCCCTGCGCTAATTCCGCAACTCAATATTGTCAAACAGGAGTCAGAGCATGGACCAGAACAAACGACCTGTCGCCCCCTTTTCATTGGCGGATAACACCGCGGATGCAGCCCACAACCCGCTCCGGAGAATGATCTTTGCAGCAGTGGAGTCCCTCCTTGGCCTGCGTTCCTGCCAAGCCCTTTACGAGCAGATCGATCCAGAAACCAGTTCCCAAGACTGGCCTGCAGCGGCACTGAAAACCCTTGGTGCGAACTACCAGATCAGCGCAGCCGATCAAGCCAGGATTCCAAGCTCCGGAGCGTGTATTTTGATCGCCAATCACCCTTTTGGTGGTATCGAAGGCCTGGTGCTGCTGGATTTGCTGAATCGGGTCCGACCAGATTTTAAAGTGATGGCAAATTATCTCTTGGCGCGCGTCCCGCAGATGAGGGAGCGCCTGATCAGCGTCGACCCCTTTGGTGGCGAAGCGGCAGCACGAACCAATCTGGCACCGCTGCGAAAATCACTGAGCTGGTTGAAACAGGGGGGGCTCCTGGTGATCTTCCCGGCCGGCGAGGTCTCCTCCTGGCAACCAAGGGTAAAGGGCGTGACCGATCCAGAATGGAGCTCCACTCTGGCACGCCTGGTGCGGATGAGCAAAGCCCCGGTGTTGCCAACCTATTTTCCCGGCCAGAACGGTCCGCTTTTCCAGTTGGCCGGCCGGATCCACCCCCGCCTGCGGACGGCGCTACTGCCTAGAATGTTGCTGAACAAACGAGGCCAGACCCTGACGCTCAAGGTCGGCAACCTGCTCCCGGCAAAAAAACTCGCTGGCTTCAGCTCTGACCAGAGTCTAAATGATTATTTGCGCTTACGAACCTATTCCCTGGCGCTCAGCGAAGAGTCCAACTCTCGATCGGTGGCAAAAAAAAAAGCTCCTGCAGTTCAGGCGGATCTGATTGCTCCACGTAGCGTTGATCAATTGCAGGCAGAAATCGATGCCCTGCCCGACACACAAAAACTTTTGCAAAGCGGTGAATTCGATGTTCTGCTGACCCGCGGCGAGGAAGCCCCTCAACTCCTTCTTGAGATCGGCCGTCTGCGGGAACTGACTTTCCGCCAGGTCGGAGAAGGGACCGGGCGCAGCTGCGACCTTGATCGCTTCGACGCTGCCTACAGCCACCTGCTGCTCTGGAACCGGCAGCAACAGCAGATCGTCGGCGCCTACCGAATCGGCCAGGTTGATCAGCTGTTTGCTCAACAGGGCGCCGCCGGACTCTACACCTCGACCCTGTTCGATTTCCAACCACAACTGTTCGAGCGGCTGAAAAATGCCCTGGAGCTGGGCCGTTCATTCATCCGGCCGGAATACCAGCGCTCTTACGCACCGCTTTTACTGCTCTGGAAGGGGATTGGCCACTACCTGGTACAAAACCCTCATTACCGTTACCTTTTTGGCCCGGTCAGCATCTCCAGCGACTACAGCAACAACTCGCGGCAATTAATGACCAGCACCCTCTCCCGCAATTACCTGATCAATGATCTGGCCAAACTGGTGGCACCACGCTTACCGGTTTCTCTAAAACCGCTACGCATCAACGGCCTCTCGGCCCGGCAGAGCGAACCGCTGTTGAAGGACATGGATGAGGTTTCGGCGCTGGTGGCCGATATCGAAACCGATAACAAGGGGATTCCGGTGCTGCTGCGCCATTACCTCAGCCTTGGCGGCAAGCTGCTCGCGTTCAATCTGGACCCGGACTTCAGCGACGTCATCGATGGCCTGCTGCTGGTCGACATGCTTGACACCGAACGCAAACAGCTGCAGCGCTACATGGGCCGCGAAGGCTGCCAGTTCTACCTGGCTAGCCAGCAACAAAAGCTTGCCAACGGCGCCTGATTTCTCTTCCCTAAAATGGGGCCCGGCGGAAGCCCCCCCCCCCGCCGTCCGCTGGGTCAGTTCAGCGACCAACCTGCGATAAACTGCGGCCGTTAAAATAGTCGCACTGCCGGTAGTAGCGCAGATCCTCCCACCACAGCTTGAGGAATTGGGCATCCTGCTGCCAGCGCTGCAACAGCTCTCCAGGCGACCGCCGCAGCATCAAAAGCGGCGAGAATAACTCGGAAGGGTCCCGAAAGCATTCCCAGTCGCAGCGCCGGCACTCTGCCTGATTCCGGCAGCCACCCAGATCGAGCCGCTCAAAGCTGCCGAGAGTTTCCTCCCCGCGGTAGCCGCAGGGATAACAATTACCGTCCCGGCTATCGATAAAGAAAAAATCCTCGCCGCCAAGACAGGGACTGCTGAACTGTGGCTGGCCGCGGTGTTGTTTGAACAGGGCGTGCAGACTGCTGCGCGGAGTGAAGATGCGCAGCTGTTGCCGATGATGCGGGATCACATCAAACAGGGCTTGAAACAGGGCAAGCTTTTCCGGCCGACTGAAATAGACCACCTGGTCACTGCTGGTGGCGGCATAAACGGCCGCACCCTCCTGGTCCTGGGGAGCACTCCACATCGGATAGCAGACATTGGCGATGCTAAACCCGAGTGACTTTGCAAAACGGTAGAACCGGTCAAAGCCCGAATAAAAATATCCATAGTCAAGCTCTTTATCCGGTGGCCAGCCGGCAAAGTTGCGGTTAATTCCCAGATTAGCCGACAGGTGCAGACCGCGCTCGGCAAGGATCGGCACCGCAGCTTCGATGCCCCGCACCACACCAGGCAGACCACGCATCTGTTCGTGCACTCCGGAATCCGACGAATCGAGGCTGACCCAGATATTGCGGATCGGCGTATCAGCCAGCTGATCAGCCAGACGCCTGATCCGATCAAGAAAACCTGCCCGCTCAGCGCCACAAAACAGATAACCATTCGTCCCGGTGCGGATATATTTGATCCCCTGGCTGGCGGCAAAACGGCTCAAAGAGCAGATCTCATCAAGATAGAGAAAAGGCTCCCCGCCGGTGAAAGAGATTGCAGCAAAGCCCTGCCCGGCAGCTTTGGCGATGATTTGCCTGCAGCGCTCGGGATCAAGGCTGTGGCGTTGGTAAGGGTTACTGGCGCGCATGCCGCATTGCGGGCACTGGGCGTTGCAGCGGTCGGTGTATTGAATCACCAGTTGTCCGGGAACCCGCCCATGCAGCACTGCCCTTTTCAGCACGGCCAAGTGGGCAGCAACCTGTTTGGGCAGCAACATCGATGCCCTCACAATAGCTCACTCGCTGCGCCTGCCAGCGGTGAACGCTCTCCCCTGCTCAGAACGATATGCCCGGCGAGGGGATGGTTCCGGAACCTTTCAACAACATGCGTCAGGCCGTTGCTCGATGCATCGACATACGGATTGTCGATCTGCTCAGGGTCGCCGGTGAGGACAATCTTGGTTCCCTCTCCAGCGCGGCTGATGATGGTTTTTACCTCGTGTGGCGTCAAATTCTGGGCTTCATCGACGATCATGTACTGACGGGGTATCGACCGGCCGCGAATGTAGGTGAGCGGTTCCACCGCAATAATTCCCAGGTCTTTTAACTCCTGGTGGCGCTGCTGCTTACGTCGCCCCTGCTCGAAATGGCTGATCAATAAATCCAGGTTGTCATTAATCGGTTGCATCCAGGGCGCCAGCTTTTCCTCGATATCCCCGGGTAAAAAACCCAGATCTCGGCCCATGGGAAACACCGGGCGAGAAACCAGCAGGCGTGAATACTGCTGTTCATCGGTCACAGCGTGCAAACCGGCCGCCAGGGCAAGCAGAGTTTTCCCGGTTCCGGCCCGACCGATCAATGTCACCAGGTGGATGTCCGGGTGAGCAAGAAGCTCCAAAGCGAACTTCTGTTCCAGGTTGCGCGGCGAAATCCCCCAAAAATTCTCCGCTGGCAACGCCTTCAAAGGCAGGACGGCCTGCTGCTGAGGATCATAACGGCCGATCGCCTGTTGCTGGGGATTCTCCAGCGCTTTCATGGTGACACAGATATGCGGCCGAAAGTCGTGCTCCAGATCCTCGAGACGCTGGTCACGAAAAAATTTATCGATCTGGTTTTGAAACAGGCGCAGTTTGCAGCTTCCGGTATAGAGCGTATCGAGCGAAACCTTATCGGTTTCATAATCCTGCGCCTGCAAGGCAACCGCATGAGCTTTGATCCGCAGATTGATATCCTTACTGACCAGAATAACCGCGTCGTTGCTGCGCTGCTTTTCTTCCAGCGCCAGGGCCAGGATCTGATGATCGACACTTGGAGAGCACAATTCCGGCGGCAGTCGCTCGAGACTGTTGGATTTACTGACGACAACCCGCAGTAAGCCGCCGTTCTCAAGGGTCACTCCACCGTTGGTCAAGACCCCCTGGGTTCTCAACTGATCAAGCAGCCGGGAAACCTGACGGGCATTGCGACCATTTTCGCTGGCATCCTTCTTAAAACGATCCAATTCCTCGATCACCGCAAGCGGCAGGATCACCGTATTGTCGGCAAAATTGAGCAGGGAATGGGCATCATGCAGAAGAACATTGGTATCGAGTAGATAGCTTTTTCGGGGCAAGGCAGACTCCTTTAATTGAAGTTGCCCGAACTATAAAAAACCAATGTTAAGAACGTATGTGAAAAGCTGCCATTAAACGGGAAACCGGTGATAGATAGCCCCAAAATACCAGTCAGACAACAACGCTCTCTGACTGGTCGCTTGCCGCTACTAACAAACCGCTAACATTTCGCTAACAATTTTCATGTATATGTCGTTCACCCAAAATCAGAGAGGTGACCATGATGGATAGCGGCATTTTTCAGGACGAGCTGGAGAAAGACCAGCATGAAGATGCAATCAACCGGCTCTGCCAAGAGTACCCTCAGCATCAGGAGTTTATCCGCAATAGCTACCTGCAAAACCTTAAACCCCTGATTAACGAAGCGACCATTCGTACTTACCTGTCGATACTTGTCTCGCGTAAAGTCCAGGCAATGCTCGACAAGCACTAGACGACAATTCAGCTCTATTACGAGTTCTGGGCAGCGCAACTTGCGCTGCCTTTTTTTATTGCTAAAAAAATCCCGGAGGACCCGGGCAGTAGAATCAAGCCTTTGTATTTTTGCTAACTGACCATCATATTAGAGGCGAGTTTCAGCAGGCGCTGAAAAGAGGATTTGTGACGCGGCCGGGGTCGGTCAACCTTTTCCAGGGAATCCGGCTTAACCATCTCGTGCAGAATCGCATCCCAGCAAAAGTGCATCTCCACCCGTTGGCGGGCGGCCTTGCTCAAAGCACTGTATTCCTCCCCCCCTTCAATCAGATCCCGCAGCAGACCGTCAAGCTTCTTCACCCAGGGAGAGGGGTCTGCCACCGGCAACACATAACCGGTCTGCCCGGTCTGAACGATTTCCTTAGGGCCACCGATATTTGCAACCAATGCTGGCAAACCACAGGCCTGGGCTTCGAGAACCGCCATTCCGAACGTATCGGTGACGCTCGGGAAGAGTAACAGGTCGTGGGCATTATAAAGCGCCGGCAACTTGCCGTAAGCGACCCGGCCGGCAAAGGTGAGTCCGGGCAGGTCATGGCATTGCTGCTGCATTTCACTCAGGTATGGACCATCGCCGACAATGGTCAAGGTGGCGCTGGGATGGGTTTCGATCAGCTGCCGATAACAGCGCTCTAAGAACGCCAGGTTCTTGTCCCTGGAAACCCGACCAACGTAAAGCAGTCGTGCCGGCTGATTGCCATGCAAGCGGTCGGCATTCTTCTTCGGCTGAAAATGTTCAGTGCGCAAACCACGGCGAAACCGACTCATGTGCCGATGCCGGTAGCCGCGCTCTTTAAGCAGCTGCATGTATTCGCTGCTCGGCACCAGCAACCGATCGAACTGATTGAAGAACCACTTGCTATAATCTTCGACCAGCTGGCAGATCACCGGTTCAGCGACGATCGCTTCAGCCTCCTTGGTGAAATCGGTGTGATAGATGCCGGTCACCTTGGTTCCCAGCAGCTTGCCGACCAATTGGCCGAGCAGGCCGAGTGGCCCCGGCGTGGAGATATAGACCTCATCCGGATTGTATTCATAAACCAGCTTCAGGGTCCGCAGTAGGGATGGCACATTGATCTGAAGTTGCTCGTAATGCGGCAGGTGGAAGGAATGTATCGGTGGCACCAGCAGGGTTGACCGCGGCAGGTCGGCACTGATCTGATCCTCTGACAAGCTGGCCATCAGGCGGATATCGTAGCCCTTTTCTTCAGCCAGCCGGCCGATGGTCTGCAATGTCATCGAGACCCCGTTGAGGTCGGTCAGGGTGTCGGTCAGCCAGAGGATCCGTTTCGGCCGCGACTGGTCTTCCTTACCCAGACTCCGGTCCAGGCTGTTGATCAGTTCGCGGTCACCGAACATGTGCCGGAACGAGGAAAAGAACGGGACCGACAGAAAAACCCCAGGAATGGTTGAAGAGAGCCCCTGGATGATACGGATGATATCCATCTCCTCAAGGTCGGTGGTCAACGATTCAAGCAGACCGCGAAAATATCGATCGGACACTTCGGCAATACAGTCGTAAACCAGATCCAGACGGCTGTCGACATCGTGCTGATCGAGATCCCGACTGGCTTCAATCAGCTGAACGATGCTTTGATAAATATCATTATCCTTCTGCTTTTTCATTTTGTTCAGCCGGATACGATCTTTCAGGCTGAGCTTCTGATCGCTGAACAGGTACCGGGTCAGATCGCTGAGGGTTGACTGGGCGAAGGGGGTACTGTTGTGCTGCGAAAAATCATAAGCGATCTTGTAAATGGCAAAGGTCAGGCCCTGAAAATCATTCTGCCGGCCTTCGGGATGAACGCGACCTTGCTTGAATTGACGAAGAAATTCCGCTGGAGTCTGCGCCGGCGCGCTGCTGCAGGTCTTACCGATAAAGATGCCGGCGTGATCGTCGGATCCGCCGCAGAGGGTTTTACGCCAGGGGGTTTTCCCCCAGGTCTTCAAGCCGTGCTTGGTCTGCAGCAGCATGATATCGGCGGGTGTCAAACCGGCCAGGACTCGCGAGAGGACATCGTTATGCAGAGTGCTCCGGCTGCCGTTACGTCCTTCAAAGTGATTGAACAGCAGGATCAACTTCTCCAGATGATCGAGAGTGAGTTTACCATTCACCGAATAGGTTGCATGGGCCACCGCACAGGCCAGATCCTCAGCTTTGAGATAATCGCGCAACTGGTAAATGTTCAGACGTAACTGCTGAATACGCTCGAATTGCCCTCGATTCAAACCGTAAATCAGGATATGCACCTTGCAGCCATCTTCGGGAAAATAGGCAGTCGCCTCAACACCGGTGAAGCAGTGCTGGGGATGCTTCTCAACCAACTCCAGTGATGCATCGATCCGGTTATGGTCGGTGATCGTCACCAGATCCATGCCGCGACTTCGGGCCAGGCGATAGATCGCCTCCGGTTCGGTGTAAGATTCGGCCGCGCCGAGCCGCTGTAGAAACCACTCCGAGGGGTGATTGGAATATTTCGAATGTACGTGCAGATCAACCTGTGCCATCTGTTTTCTCCTGTGGTTTTTGCTGATTATCGACAGCCAGGTTAGATTTGGATGAAGGTTTGGTCAGGAAATCATTGACCTATCATTCTATTGAAGCGCTGAAATATTGCCCGGGACGCTGTAAAAATCCATAAATTTCGAATTCATAGTACTTTTAACTGGATTTTATCTCTCCGACGATTAGAATGGGCTCACTTCCATTCGGTGTTTTCCAGTTTGATAGCTATTAGCCGGGCATCACAGTCGCGGTGGCCGGGAAGGTATTCGACTCCAATGAATATATACATGTCGAAGGTTCAAAGGATACTGCCACTATTAATCCTTAGCCTGCTACTTGTGGCCGGATGCTCCTCACAGGAGCAAAAGCTTGCCAATGGCGAACTCGTCATCCCCGGTACTGGGGCCTGCCAGCATTTGCTCAGGCAGTTGGCTACGGCCTTTAATGCAACTGAGCCAGGCTTTAAGGTTGTTGTCCCTGAAACGACTGGAAGCAACGGCGGCATCCGCTCAGTCCAGCAGAAACAGGCCATTCTAGGGCGAGTGGCCAGACCTTTCCGCGACGTGGAAAAGAAATCAGGGCTGCAGCGTATCCCTTTCGCCAGGGATGCCATCGTTTTCGTTACGGGTGCCAGGGTTGCGCAAAAGGAATTCACCGTAAAGCAACTGGCTTCGATCTTCTCCGGCGAAATTTCTACTTGGCAACAGGAAGACGGGAGTAAGCAGCCGATCAGAGTTATTGCCCGCCCGGAAGGTGATTCGTCGTTGACCCTGATTCGTCGCCACCTGTCAGCATTTACCGAACTGAATTTCAGCCCTGAAGCAAAGATCGTCCATCATGATACCGAAATGGTTGAACTCCTGAACAAGTACTCCTATAGCATCGGCTTCCTCTCTCGTTCGTCACTGCTGGCTCCCGAGAGGACGTTTAATGCCGTCAAGCTGGCGGGTATGCCGCTCACTGAATCCAGCATCCGTTCAACAGCCTATCCCATGGCACCAGAATATGCATTGATCCATCAGGAAGGAACCCTACCTGATGCAGCCAGGAAATTTATCGATTTTATCCGCTCAGCAGCGGGCCGTAAGATTCTTGAAAATGCTGGGATGATTCCGCTGTTGGAGCTGCCTTGATGCATTTCCGCAGCCTGCTCTACCCGCTTGGGCTAGTGCTCGGCCTAGCTGTTCTCGGGACCGGCCTCTCAGTTTACCAGAGCCAGCAGAATACCCTGCAAGAAAGCTGGTTGCAGCGGGTGCATGATCAAGCCGCCAATAGCTATCGCCTGAGCGCTAATATTATAGAAGAAGAGACTGAGGAGATGATGAGTCTGGCTGTCGCTTTTGCCGGTCAACAGCCAGTGCAGGAGATGCTGGGCGGCATGCTGCGCCAGGCAGACGCCACCTTCAGGCCAGATCAAACAGTATCCAATAGCGAAATTTTGCAGCGAGTCATTGTGCAGGTAAAGGAAACCCTTGGTGAAGAGACAGCTCTCTCATTGATCGACCAGCAGGGATTGACCTTTTTTTGTTCAAGGGCAGATCTTCCATCGCTGTCTTTGGGAAGTTGGGGAGTGAGCGAGGTCCTTGGCGGAAGATCGCTACTGGTGACAACTTCTGATGGGAACCAATCGCTGGTCAGAGCCATGGTTCCTGTCAAATTACAACAGAAGGTGCTCGGCGCATTGATCATTTCGATCAAACTTGCTGATCTTCTTGAGCAAGTTAAAGCGATTGTCGAGACGGACCTGTTTCTGCTCAATTTCAGTGGTATCCAGGCTGGTACACATGAGGTTGAAAAGGTTCCCGGTTTTGCCTTCGATCAGTCCCTGATAAACCAGGTTCTGGAAGAAAAAGAGATACAAATCCGCCAATCGGACGGAGGTTCGCATTTTTATTTCTACCGGATGTTGCGGGTGGTGGACGAAGTTTTCTGTCTGGTCATTGAAGAAGATTTACGTCCTATGCAGCAGATGATGGCCAGTCAGCGACAGGACGCTCTACTCACCACTCTCCTGATTCTGGCGACGACCCTGCTACTCAGCTCACTCGCGGGTTGGCGAATACTTCATCCCTTGAGAATGCTGCGGCACAGGGGGGAAAAGCTCGGAAAACAAATAACCGGCAGCAGCGCTGTGCCGTCCGGAAATGGCGACGAGATCACAAGTCTGGTGCAGACATTCGATACGATGTTTACCGAGCTTAACGCCCGTGATGCCAGAATACAGCAGGAACAAGAACGGCTTGAAGAGCGTGTTCACACCAGAACCGTTCTGCTTAACCAGCAAAACGAACAACTTTGCCAGGAAATCGAAGTCCGTCGGGCAGTTGAGGAAAATTTACGGGAGAAGGAGCAGCACCTGGATTATCTCGCCCATTACGACCCTCTGACCGACCTGCCTAATCGCATCCTTTTGAACGATCGTTTGTCGCATGGGTTCGAAAAGGCCCTTCGCTACGGACATCAGGCGGCATTATTTTTTCTGGATCTCGACCGTTTCAAAGTCGTCAACGATACCGTTGGGCATGCCGCAGGTGACCAATTGCTTAAAGAGGTAGCGTTGCGACTAAAGGCCCTGGTCCGTCAATCGGACACCTTGGCCCGCCTGGGTGGGGATGAATTTGTTGTTTTTCTTGAGCGTATCACCGAGGAAGACCAAATTTTGCGTTTGGTGCAAAAGATTATGGAGAGCATGGCGCAACCGATATATCTGGCCGGTAAACCATTCTACTTAACGGTCAGTGTCGGCGTCAGTATTTATCCCAACGACGGGCCTGACGCTGAGACCATGATGAAATGTGCTGACGTGGCGATGTACCGCGCCAAGGCCCAGGGCGGGGATAGTTACCAGATCTATACTCCGTCAATGAATGCCAGAGCCCACGAACTGCTTGAGTTGGAAAGAGAACTGCATGCCTGCCTTGAACAGCAGCAGCTTATTCTGCATTACCAGCCGCAAATCGATCTGAACACCGGCAAACTGTCCGGGATGGAAGCACTGCTTCGCTGGCAAAACCCTGAACGTGGTCTGGTTCCGCCAAATGAGTTTATCCCCCTCGCAGAACAGACCGGGTTGATTGTTGCGATGGGAGAATGGGTCCTTAAGGCAGCCTGCCAACAGTACCTGGAGTGGCAGGAGCAGGGTTTGCCGGAAGTGCGCATCGCGGTCAATATCTCACCGCGCCAATTCAGGCAAGGTAATTTGGTTGATACTGTATCCGATGTCCTACAGGAAACCGGGATGAAGCCGCAAAATCTGGAGCTGGAAATCACTGAGAGCATGGTGATGGATGATGTTGAAGGGGCAATTGCCATCATGCAGAAACTTGCTGACATGGGTATTGCCCTGGCAATTGACGACTTTGGTTCCGGCTATTCCTCGCTGGCGTATCTGAAAAAGTTCCCTATTTCAAAGCTGAAAATTGATCGGGCTTTTGTCCGTGACATCCCTCATGACGATAACGATGCGGCAATTGCAGTCGCCGCTATTGCCCTTGCGAAAAGTATGGACCTGGAGACGATCGCAGAGGGGATAGAGACGAAAGCCCAGCTTGATTTCCTGCGTTCTCAGGGATGTACTCAAGGGCAAGGCTATTTCCTTGGACGACCGGTAGAATCTGAGGTGTTGACTGCTACTTGGGGGCGGGGTTGTCAGCAATAACAACGCCAATTTCCGGCACCGCCGGGGTCGGCGTTGCAGCCAGCAACCCCTTGGCTGAATCGATAATGCAAGGCTGACGTTGCTCTAAGTTCGCTGAGCTTAAAGGATCGGGGCACCCTTTGCCTGCTAGTCTTTCAGGAGACCGAACAGCTGCTGGAACTGTTCTCGCACCGATTCCTGGGTGAACCCGACGATGGTTTCCACCACCAGACTGCGTTCCTGGCATTGCCGGCTATAAAGCACTGCCGTCAGCCCATGGATGCTGGCGAGTTGTTCAGGTGAAGTTTTTCGACCCTGGCCTAGGCTGTCAAGAAACTCGCGTTGCACCGCGTAATCATTAAACCGGCCGAGATTGTCCTGCAGCTTTTTCAGTCTTTTGACGACTTTTTTCAGCGGTTTTTGCGCAAACAGCTCGCCGAACAGTTCCAGCAGGTAACGCAGCTTCTTGCATTCGATCCGCAGCTGGTGAATTGCTGCGTCTGGGGTTTCGGCATCAATTCCTTCACCGGCGTGGCAGACCTTCTTGTACTGGGCAAGCACTTTTTTGCACACCAATTGCCTGATCGGCCGCTGCGACTGTTTGCGACAAAACTCCGGCTCTTGCAGGGTTCGCAACAGCTGGCCGATCTGTTGCTGGTAGCTGTCGCTGATAAGAGCAACGGCCACCTGCTTCAGGGCGGTATTTCGTCGCCGTTCGATTCTGTGATAAATCGCGACCAAACCTTGCTGCAGGTCTTTCGGCAGGATCTCGCGGTAGTTTTCTTTATCCAGAAGAAAGACATCCAGATCGCGTAATTCGTTAGTTCTGCTAGCGACAATTTTCAGTTTGGTTTTCAGCCATCGATAGCGCTGCGCAGAGAAGTTTTTTTTAAACAGGTTGATCAGCGAGCGGCACTTGCGCAGATTCACCCGGTACTGGTGGACAAATTCGGGATCGCTGTCAGCGAGGATTCCCGGCTCGCAACGACAGGCCAGCTGCAAAAGGCTATGAGCTATCCGATACACTGCCGCCTCGGCCGGCTGTTCGGGATCCAGTGCGAACCCACCTTTGAGCTTGGGAAGCTCGCGTTGCTCCCCGGTCAGCCTTGACGAAGGGTTCAGGTCACTAAGTTCGCCGTTGCTTGACTGCTTCATGCGGCTCCTGCCAACTTTTGTCATCCCTCCCCCGCCTGCTGCGGCTTTAATCTCTAGATGTTCTAACTGTCAGCCATTATGTCTAGGAAAGTATAACAAGCCATCTTGATGAATGTTTTTGAATAGTTGTCCAGCTGGATCACACCATCGCTTTCATAACGCTCCAGGTTGGAGGTGGCAAGGGAGGGTTCCATTATTCGGAAAACCGTAATTAGAATCTATATACGGTCCCCGGCCCCCTGAGAACATCGGCAATATTCATTGCAATCCCCTCACCCACCCACTATTCTTGATTTTCATCCGACTCAGGCACTCAACAACCCGCGCTGGCGCATTCAACAACCAGAGAAGGTTCTATGACTCCTATCGAAACCGGCCCTAAGAAACTCTTCGACCTTTACCCTGGCATCGAACGTCTCAGCCTGTTTGTCGCCTTCGAGGAGGCGGATGCAGAGGCCGAACCGAACTACCAGCAAATTATCTTTACCGAAGATTCTGTTGCGGCTTTCCGTCTCGAATGTTCGCGGGATGACTGCGTTGATGGAGGCTTTGACTATGAGCCTTTTATCGATGAGCTGATCCGCAGCGGTGCACAACAGGCCCAGGGTAGGATCGCCTGCCCAGGCTCTCTCGGCAGGCAGGAAGATGGCTCATGCTGTAAGCTGCTGTCGGAATACCGCATTATTCTCGAGCGAAAAGCCTGAACCAGGATCTCGATCCATAGTGCCCCGGGGACGACTTCGTCAGACTCCAAGGAGGTTTGCGTGCTCTATATCGTTCAAATGATCGCCCCTGGAACAGCGGCCCCGCCGCGGATTTTCGCTGACCAGGCTGCCGCCCAGGCGACCTTTATCGCTCTGCTAGGCGAGCATCGCGCAGCAGATTTTGCGCAATACTGTGCCACCAATGAAGCTGACCCCGAGTCTTTTACCACAGCCAGGGAGTTCGCCGCCGCCTGTGGCGAAGATGACGTCCGCCCCTGCTACTGGGAGCTGACTCTTGAAGCCGATGAAGTTGCCGCGAAGCAGGCGCAGCTTCCTCCGCAAAGCAGGGAACCGGTCCTGAAGGCTGCCGCCGAAGCGCAGCAACAGGTCTTGGGCGTCCAGACCGACCTGCGCGGCCTGGCGGAAAAACTGACCGGTATGAGCCAGGAGCTCATTCGGTTGCAGAACCTGCTCGGCGATGAGGGAGAAGGATTTGGTCCGGATGAAACCCCTGCCGCACCCGAGTTGCCCGAACCGGTGCCGGATGAGCTGGAGGAAAAATATCAGACCGCCGAATGGCAGGATTTCGTCCAGTCGCTGATCCAGATGTGTGGTGGCAATTGGGCCGAGTTCCCTCTGCTATCCCGCCAGGACTGGCGCCAGGCGGTCTACAGCGACCAAACCAAGCTGCCGTATTGGGAATGGATCGCCATAACCATCGATCAGGCGATAGAAAAAGCCAGGGAGCATGGCTATGCCGTCGAGGAGGATGGCGAACAGAGCGGGCATTTTGCCTACCTTACCCCAGCCGGGGAGCGCAGCTCGACCCTCTATGAATTGGAGGATCTGGCCTGGTGCGCAGCCGGGCTGCATGAAATGGAAACGGTGAGTAAACAGACCTGAGTGGCAGGGAGCTGCAAAGTAACCGCTCATTCCCAGGCGGAAAGGACGATCCCATTATTGCCGGGGAGCGCAAAGGCCAAAATATCTTTCAAAAAGATTCAGCGAAACAACAACTTGATAGGCTCCAAGGACACCAAGAAATCCACATCCCGAGCTTCGATTCTCCTTGGAGCCTTGGTGGCCAAGCATTTTTGGTTATAGAACCAGTTAATTTCTACCCAGCTGGCGCCCCCTCTGGAAGCCGTACAACCAGAACTGGAATTATCGCGCTGTGCAGGATTTTCATCGTCGTTGAACCGAGCAGCGCATCGGCGACCACCGAATGACGGTGCGAACCCATGACGATCAGATCGGCCTTGAAGTCATCGGCAGCGGTCAGGATGGCCGCCTTTGGCGAATGGGCAGAAACGCGAATATTGCCGATCACCTCGGCATCTGCGGCATACTCTGCCAGCACCTTCAGGCAGATCTCTTGTAAATAAGCCCTGACCTTCTCTTCGGTATCGAGGGGTGACTTATCAAAATCGTCCTCCATCCCCTCCTGCAGCATGAGAATCTCGGCCAAACCCTGATCGGTAATATTCAGCGCTTCATGGCTGTGAACAAGATGAATTTTGGCGCCGTACTTCTGGGCCTGGCTCAGGGCATACTCGAGAACGTATCTGGTATCATGGCCCAATCCGGCGGCTAACAGGATATTTTGGATATTCGGTAGCATAAGTTCTCCTCCTTCTCTGCTCTGAAGAGGTTATTGGTCAACCAACTAAGCAATCGCCAAAACAAAGTCTCCCAATCCCATGTGCTCTTCACGGAACGTCAGGGACCCCACCGCTACTGAAGCAATTGTTAACACGGTAAGAGCTCGGTCAGCCTGTTTCAGGTACCAGTAAATTCCGCCGTAACGTTTGGAATGGTAATCGCCGTTGAAGTGGATCAGCAGCCCGCCGGGCGGCAGATTTTTCAGGATGAAATGCGCCATGGTCGCATCTTTTACCGCCTGGGCGGCGACGAAATTGCTCGGCTCCATCCCTGCTCCATGCCCCATTTTCATCCCCAGCATTTCCTGGTAACCGGGGGTTGCCAAGTCGACGGTAATCGGGAGAGGAGCGATGAACCGCTGTGCCTCGTTAGAGAGGCGCTCCAGGGCAGCGAGCCCCTCACGAGCCACCAGGTTGGCATAGCGTCTAGGGATATTGGTGGCCATGAAACCCAGGCCCTGCCCTTTGGCAAAATCAACCAGCGGCCGGTAGTCGCTTTCGTACCCGTTCCAAATCTTGGCCTCAGCCACCAGGTGACGGTGCAGGATCAGTCCGGATAAATATTCATCCAGGATCAGCTGGTCATCGGCCTCGAACATTTCGGTTCCGAGCAGCAGCT
The DNA here is from genome assembly GCA_947259715.1 of uncultured Desulfuromonadales bacterium. Lineage (GTDB taxonomy): Bacteria > Desulfobacterota > Desulfuromonadia > Desulfuromonadales > Geopsychrobacteraceae > Malonomonas. The sequence continues at coordinate 23,491 of CAMYNR010000192.1, read as the reverse complement.
CCTGCTTTCTGATGGTAAAGAGTTCCCGGGTAACTTTTTCCTGCAACTGATGGATGAGAGGGTTGCCGTGCAGTTCGCCGAAGAGCACCACATCAGCTTCGGCCAGCGCCTCAGCCATATTCTCAAAGGGTATTTCGTCTCCCTGCTTGCCGTACCAGCGATAATTCATGGCCGCCCTCACCCTTCTCCTGAGCAGGGGGGTTGACTGTACCTGTCGCACTCCTTTGAACTTTACTTATCAAGTATACCCGCGCCAGCGAAAGGTTCCCGCCTTGACAGAATTTTGCCAATAAAACCAGGGATACCAGGCCAGGGGCAGAACCGGTCAGCTGGTCACTGCTCCCTGCGATGCTGGCGAGACCAGCCGCGCGTACTTGGCGAGAACCCCGCGTGGATAGCGCTCGGCCGGGGGCTGCCAATTGCTGAGCCGGCGGACCAGTTCCTCATCTTTGACCAGCAGGTTCAATTCCTCGCTCTCCAGGTTGATTTCGATTCGATCCCCCTCCTCGATCAGTGCCAGGGCACCGCCAACCTGGGCTTCCGGAGCGACATGGCCGATCATGATGCCGTGGGTACCGCCGGAGAAACGCCCATCGGTAATCAGCGCCACGCTGTCGCCCAGTCCCGCACCCATCAGGGCCGCAGAAGGGGAAAGCATCTCGCGCATACCGGGACCACCTTTGGGACCTTCGTAGCGAATGACAATGACATCGCCCGCCCTGATCTTCCCGGCCAGGATCGCCTGAAGGGCTGCTTCTTCCCTTTCAAAGACCCGCGCCGGTCCGCACATGGTCGCCAGGGGCTTGCCGCTCTGCTTCAGCACGCATCCCCCATTGGCCAGGTTGCCGTAGAGGATGCGGATATGCTGCCCGGGGCCAGCATAGGGGGAGGCGACCGGCAGAATGACATCCTGTTCAGCAGGCAGCGCAGGGGTATCGGCAAGGTTTTCAGCAATGGTCTTGCCGCTGACCGTCATACATTCGCCATGCAGATAGCCGGCCTCAAGCAGCAGCTTCATGACCATCGGCACCCCACCGAGGCGGTGCAGGTCATTCATCAGGTAGCGGCCGAAGGGCTTGAAGTTGCCCAGCAAGGGCACGTTTTTGGTGAGATCGGAAATATCTTTGAGGGTCAATTCGACCGCCGCCTCCCTGGCCAGCGCCAGCAGGTGGAGCACAGCGTTGGTTGAGCCGCCGAGCGCCCAAGCGACCGTCAAGGCATTTTCGAAGGCCTTGCGGGTCATGATGTCGCGGGCGCTGCGCCCCAGTTTCAGGAGCGCAATCAGCGCTCGAGCGGAACGGGCGGCATCCTCGCGCTTTTCGGCTGAGATCTGATTTTTTGTATCAACGGCCATGTTCGAAGAAGAGCCCGGCAAGCTCATCCCCAGCGCCTCAATCGCCGCTGCCATGGTGTTAGCGGTGTACATCCCGCCGCAGCTGCCGGCACCAGGGCAGGCGTGGCATTCGATGGCATGCAGCTGCTGATCATCGATCTTACCAGCAGCGTGGGCGCCGATCCCTTCAAAGGCGCTGACGATATTCAGCTCCTCGCCGCCATGCTTGCCAGGCAGGATGCTGCCGCCGTAGAGAGTCAGGCCGATCAAATCGTTGCGGGCGATCGGCATCAGCGCCGCAGGGATGGTTTTGTCGCAGCCGGAGAGGGTGATGACACCATCGACCCGGTAGCCCTCGGTCATCAGCTCAATGGAATCGGCGATCACCTCGCGGCTGACCAGCGAATACTTCATTGCCTCGCTGCCCATGGAGATACCGTCGGAAACCACCGGTGTGCCAAAGATGATCGCTTTGCCACCAGCAGCCTCGATTTCAGCCTGAAGCAAGTCGCCCAGCTCACGGATATGATCGTTGCAAGGGGTGCCGTTGGTGTAGGGAACTGCCAGGGCAATCAGCGGTTTTTCGAAGTCTTCGTCGCTGAAGCGCACTGCCCGCAGCATGGTACGGGCTGCAGTGCGTTCGACCCAGTTTTCAGAATTCGGCTTGCCGGTGATTTCACCGCTGCGTCGTTTCATCGTCGTCTCCATTCTCTATCCCTCTGGTAACCCAAAGAAAAAGCGCCAAGGACTCCAATATATTTAACGCCGAGACGCAGAGACGCGGAGTACGGAGAGGAAAATCAGGATTTTCTGCTTTAAACCTGAAAAAGATTCGGTTCTCGCTCTTCTCTGTGTCTCTCCGCCTCTGCGTCAAAATTTCCCCTTCGGTTTGGCTTCTTTACTTTTCCAGGGCGGTTACTCCGGTTCTGGCGATCTCGATGATATGCTCCTGGCCGATTTCCTCTAAAAAAGCATCGATTTTTCGCGTCGAACCGGCCACTTGCAGAATACAGATCTCGTTCTCCTGCTGATTGAGGATCTCGAAATTGTAGCGCCCCTGAAAACTTTCCAGGTGCAAACCTTCAATTTCCAGTTTGACGATGGCGACCTCACGCCAGTAACTGTGGTCGGTATCGAGCTCTTTGACCGAAACCACCTCGGTAAATTTCTCCAGCTGACTGATCACCTGCGCGACCCGGGTCGGGTCATCCTCACGCAGGGTGATGGTCATCCGGCTGAGTCCTGGTTTCCGTGCACTGCAGACAGTCAGGGTGTCGACGTTGTACATCTTTTTTCGGATCAGCATCGACACCTTGTTGAGCACGCCGGGGCGGTCAAGCATAAAAGCCAGAATCGCACGTCTTTTCATGGCTTCCCTCCATCGGCGGCAACCGGCTGCGGACGCTTGACCATCATCTCCTCGAAGCCGCCGCCGGCCGGAACCATCGGCAGAATCAGTTCAGAGGGATCGCAGATAAATTCAAGCAGCATCGGCCCCTGATGATCGATGGCCGCCTGCAGCGCCGGTGCGACCTCTGCCAACGTCTCGACCCTGCGGTAGGGAATCCCGTAAGCCTGGGCCATCAGCCCGAAATCGGGGCTCTGCATCGGCGTGCCCGCGTAGCGACCGTCAAAAAACAGCGACTGCCACTGGCGCACCATGCCGAGGTAACCGTTGTTGAGCAGGATCATCTTGACGTCAAGCTGCTGTTCCATGATCGTACCCAGCTCCTGGGCGTTCATCTGAAAGCCACCATCACCACTGATCGACCAGACCCGTTCGGTCGGGCGGGCCAGTTTGACGCCGATCGCCATCGGCAGCGAGCAGCCCATGGTTCCGGCACCGCCGGAGGCGAACCAGCTGTTGAATGTCTGGTAGTTATAAAAACGGGCGGCCATCATCTGATTCTGCCCGACATCGGCAACGATCAGATCCTTGCCGGCGGTCACTTCGGAGAGCTGATGAATTATGGATTTCATCAGCAGTTTTCCGCCCTCCCCGACCCCGGCTTCGATCTCCTGACGGAGGTCTTCGGCCATCACCTGGCGGAAACCGGCGATCTTCTCCAGCCAGCGGCGGCGCGGTTTATAGGTGAGCATCGGGTCACCAAGTAGGACGTGCAGGGTGCGGTAGACATCGGCGTTGATCGCCACCGAAGTGGCAACATTTTTATCGATCTCCGAAGGATCGATCTCAACATGGATGACGTCGGCATTTTGGGCGTATTCATTCAGTTTGCCGGTGACCCGGTCGTCAAAGCGCATGCCGAAGGCGATCAGCAGATCGGCCTCCATAATCGCCCGGTTGGCCTCGACGGTACCGTGCATCCCCATCATCCCCAGGCTCAACGGGTGGTCGGCCGGCATGGCGGAAAGGCCATGCAGGGTAAAAGCGACCGGAATGTTGACCTTCTCGGCAAACTCCTGCAACAGCTGGCCGGCGTTGCTGTTGATGACCCCATGGCCGCAGAACATCACCGGACGCTCGCTGCGATTGATCAGCTCAATCGCCTGCTGCAGAGGTTCGCGGGCCGGGGTCGGATGAATGAAGAAGCCTGGCAGTTGGGGCCGAAAGCGCCGGGCATCAAAACGATAATTTTCCGAAACCGGCTGGTTTTGAACATCTTTCGGGATATCCAGCACGATCGGTCCGCCCCGACCCGTGGTCGCCACATAAAAGGCCTCGTGAACGCTCTGCTCCACCTCTTCGGCATGCAGTGGCATGTAGGTCTGCTTGCTGATCGGCAGCATCACTCCGACCACGTCGCTCTCCTGGAAAGCATCGGTGGCGATCACGCCGGTGGCCACCTGCCCGGTCACAGCGATAATCGGCACCGAATCCATATAAGCATCAGCGATTCCGGTCACCAGGTTCAGCGCCCCCGGTCCGGAGGTGGCCATGCAGACCCCGATCTGCGGCTCGTCCGTCGACAGGGACGCACGGGAAATCCCCTGCGCCATAAAGGCCGCTCCCTGCTCATGACGCGACATGATAAATTTAAAAGTCCCCTGTTTATCCATCTCATCAAAAACCGGCATAATCGCGCCACCGGTGTAACCGAATACGAACTTGACCCCCTTATTTTTAAGGGCTCGCAGCAGCAGTTCTTTGCCTGTCATTTTGACCTCTTTGTCATTCTTAAATACTCATTATTAACTTGCAGGAGCAAATCATAACAAGTTCAGTAATAAATAGCAGCAAGAGAATGATATTTATCCCCTGCCCTCAACAAATCTCACTCACTCGAAGTGGTGCTGATAACAAACTTCAGGTAGCGCCCTTCAGGAAAGCAGACCGAAGAGGGAAAATCTTCCGGCTGGCCGCTGGTGAAGATGGTGCGCAAGTCACTGCCGCTCTGCAGGCTGCCGCGGCGCAACTCTTTGAGATAATCCTCCATAGAGACCTTCTGGTGATTGGAGGATGACATCAGCAGGCCAGCTGGCTCGAGCAGCGGCAGGGTTTCGGTGACCAGCTTACTCGTGCCGCCATGGGTGGAAAAGCGGCTTTTCTTGGTGGTGGAAAAGGAGGGTGGATCGAAAAGGATGATGTCGAAGCGGCGACCCTGCTCACGAAGTTTTTTCAGCTCGGCAAAAACATCGCCGATGATGAACTCATGCCGTTTCGGATTGAGCCGATTGCAGGCGAAGTTTTCCCGCGCAACATCCAGATACTTTTGCGACACATCGATGCTGGTGACTTTCTTCGCCCCGGCAGCCGCTGCCGCGACCGAAAAGGCCCCGGTAAAAGCAAACAGGTTCAGCACCCGCTTTCCTGCTGCCCGCCCCATCAGCTCGCGCCGGTTGCGGCGCTGGTCGGGAAACAAACCGGTGTTCAAGCCCTCACTCAGATCAACCAGATAGTGCAGACCGTTTTCGGTCACCTGCAGGGGCACCGGAGCGGCCTCGCCGCTGAGCAGCCGACTGTACTCTTTACTGCTGCTCTTCGCTTCCAGCTGCCGGGTTTCCTGCGGACGCAGCTTACGGTAGATTCCGCGCGGCTGATACACCCGCTGCAAAGCGGTCAGCAGGCTGCTCTGGTGCCGGTCCCAGGCCGGGGTATAAAGTTGCACCATCAGAAAATCAGCGTAGCAGTCGACAGTGATCCCCGGCAGCCCATCCCCTTCGCCGTTGACCAGACGATACGCGTCGGTCTCCTCCAGCTGACCATGCTGCTGACGCAGCAGTTTTGCTGCCTGCAGCTTGGTCTCCAGCCAATCGACGCTCAGATTCAGCTTGCCGCGAGTCAGCACCCGGGCGACAATCCGGTCATCCGGATCGTAAAGGGCAGTCGCCAGCTGCTGCCCTGTTTCGTCCACCAGCGCGATCAGGTCGCCACTTTTGCCACCAGGCCACTGGCGGGTGAATTTATCGCTGAGCACCCAGGGGTGCCCCAGCTCAAGCATCCGGACCGTATCCGGACCAACCTTGCATTTTTTCATACGGCCTCCGCAAAAAGAGGCGCAATTGTACCTGAGCGCCCCCCCCTGCGCCAAGGAAAACCACTGAAAAACAACCTTCATTGTCCTGGAAGGCTATGCTATCTTCCCGGCGAATCAATAAGCATGATGGAGAAAAGCCAATGCGTGAAGCAGCAAAAAGCAAAAATGAACTGATTATCGAACAACTGATGCGCGAACTCGATCCCGGCTCACCGCGCTACCAGGTGCTAGCGGTGGCCCGGCAGTTTAAATCCTCCTGGGTCGAACTGGGTGAACAGCTGATCAAGGTAAAAAATGACGGGGAGTTTCAGGGCTGGGGCTATGAATCTTTTGACGACTACTGCTCCAAGGAGATCCGTATCCGCAAGGAGACCGCGCGTAAACTGACCCTTGCCTACCGCTATCTGGAGCAGGAAGAACCGGAGCTGCTCGGTGCCGAGCGGCGCTTGCAACCGCTACCCGACTACCGGGCCATCGATCTGCTGCGTCAGGCCCGCGAGGAGCAGCAGTTCTCCGATGATGAGTACGACCAGCTACGCGAATCGGTCATCGAACAGGAACGCAGCTACCCCACGGTGCAGAAACAATTTCGCGACGTTGCCCATCAGCACAATCCGCCGCAGATCGACCCGCTGAAGCAAGTCCGGGGTGCGTTGGCAACAGCCCGCCGTCTGGAAAACCAGCTGCAGGAACTGGCAGAGATCGCCCCAGAGCAGGTCCAGGCGTTGCAGGAACTGATGAATGAGTTGGCCCGACAGGAAGCGGAATTAAGTGACACGGCGGAGGCTCAACGTAACGAGTAGTCGACCTGAGCTAGGCTTCGGTAAAAATCTGCCGTAAAGCCTGTAAAACCTTTGCCAGCTCAGCACAAAGCTGCCGCAACTGCCCGCCGATATCCTGCTGGCCCTGCTTCAACAGCAAATCGAGGTTTGCGGCAAGCCGATAAACCTGGGTTGCACCGACACCTCCTGCGCTGCCCTTTAAGCGGTGCAGGAGCTCTGCCAGCAGGTTAAAATTCTGTTCGGCATAGGCCTGCTGAAGGCTCTCAATGGTGGACTGGTTATCCTGCTCGAATAGAAAAAGGACCTTGACGTACAGCTGCTTCTTGCCGGCCAGCCGCTTCAGGCCGAAGTCGGTGTCGATTCCCGGAATCCGCTCCGGCAGATCGGGCAGATCAGTCAACTCGGAAAACTCCACCGGAGCTGGTACCACCTGCCTTGTGGCGCCTTCCTGCCCCGGTTCAAGCCACTCCAGGAGCACTTTAAGCAGCAGGTCGGGATCAAGCGGTTTGGTGATATAATCGTTAAAGCCTGCAGCGAGCCCTTTTTCCCGGTCCTGAGCCATGGCATGCGCGGTCATGGCAATAACCGGCAGGGTTGATTGCTTCCCCGGCAGCTGGCGAATTGCTCTGACCGCGCTCAAGCCATCCATAACCGGCATTTCGATATCCATCAGCACCGCGGCGAAGTCTTCCTGCTCCAGCCGCTCTAGAGCCAGCTGACCATTTTCCACAACCTGAACCTCCAGCCCCCAGAGTGTCAACAATTCATGCCCGACCTGCTGATTGATCGGATTGTCTTCGACAAGCAGAACTTTTGCTCCGGAGATTCTGGCAATCTCAGCACTATAATCAGTTCTGCCTGGACGCTGATAGGTCTGCTGCCGGGGATCTGCGTGAAAAACACTGAAGATGGTATCGAACAAAGACGAGGCACTGACCGGTTTCACCAGGATCCCTTCAAGCTGAGCCGCTTCGGCCGCAGGGGCGAGAAGAGCCTGCTCAATACTGGTGGTCATCAGAATCACGGCCAGAGAGCTGAAAGCGGGATCGTTTTTCAACTGGCCGGCAACCTCCAGACCCTTTTGTGTCGGCATATCCTGATCGATCAGCAGCATCTGATAGGGTTCAGTTTTCAGTGCTTGGCGCAGACGGTCAAGCACCTGACCGCTGGTTTCGGCAAGCCCGACCTGTAAATCAAACCGTTGCAGATAAGCGCGAATCGTTTCCCGCACAGTTTCATTGTCGTCGGCAACCAGTATTTTCAGTCGCTGCAGCCCGTTTAAAATACCGCTGACCTTCTCCCTGTCTGCCGATAAGTCACGACCGAAGGTCGCGGTAAAACAAAACTCACTTCCCTCCCCCCAGCGACTTTCCAGTGAAATTTCACCACCCATCATTTCCACCAGCCGCTGACAAATACTCAAGCCCAACCCGGACCCGCCGTAGACGCGCGCGGTCGAACTGTCGAGCTGGGCAAATTTCTGAAATATCTGAGCCTGCTCCGCAGAAGATATGCCGATCCCCGTATCCCGCACAGAAAAACGTAAAACAATTCCAGCTGCAGTCTCCTCGAGGCGCTCTACCCGCACCACCACTTCACCTTGCTCGGTGAACTTAACCGCGTTGTTGCTGAGATTGATCAGGACCTGGCTGAGGCGCAGCGGATCGCCGAGCAAATCGACCGGCACATCATTCTCCACCTGGAAGATCACCTCAAGACCTTTTTCCTGTGCCTTCAGAGAAACCATGTTGGCCAGATTTTCCAAGATTTCATCCAAGTTGAAAGCAATGCTTTCCATTTCCAGTTTGCCGGCTTCAATTTTTGAAAAATCAAGGATATCGTTCAGAATTCCGAGCAGGGAATGGGCCGAGGAGTCAATCTTCTGCAGATAATCGCGCTGCTTTGCCGTTAATTCAGTCTGCAGCGCCAGATGGGTCAGGCCGACTATGGCGTTCATCGGGGTACGGATTTCATGGCTCATGCTGGCCAGAAACTCGCTTTTTGCCCGGGTGGCCCGTTCTGCGTCAATCAGCTCGGTGATATCTGTCAGGGTGCCGAAGTAGGCGATAATCTGACCCTGTTCATCGATTTCCGGAACGGCCGCGCCGACCACCCAGACAACCGAGCCGTCAGCATGCAGAAACCGGAACCGACCTCTAAATTCCTGGTTTTGGCTGGGATCCTCACGCCAACTCGCCAGCACCGCCTGCCGATCTTCGGGGTACAGCGATTCAGACCAGCTCCTACCTATGGCCTGAGCTTCCGCCTGACCGGTCATATCCAGATATTGCTGGTTGAAGAAACGGCAGTTCCCCTGCGGATCGGCGTAGAAGATCCCGACCGGTGAATTTTCAACCAGAATTCGGTTCTGCCGCTCAAGCCCACGGACCTGCTCTTCGGCCTGTTTTCGCTCACTGATATCCTCAATAATCGCAATGAAGTACTCTGGTTGCCAGTCCGCGTCACGCGCCAGAGAGACACTCAGGTTGACCCAAACGGTCTGCCCGGTCTTGTGGAAGCAGCGCTTTTCGATGGCATAGGCCGCGCGATTTCCGGCCAGTAACTGCTGGTGGTACTGCAACTCGGTGGCCAGATCATCCGGGTGGGTAATCTCCTGGAAGGTCAGTTGCTTCAACTCATCTGCCGCATAACCGGTGATGTCGCAGAGCTTCTGATTAATGCGCAGCCAGCGGCCATCCAAGCCGACATGCGCGATGCCGACCGCCGCCTGTTGGAAGGTTCCGCGGAAACGACCTTCGCTTTCCCGCAGCATTTTTTCTGCCAGGCGCTGTTCGGTCACGTCGGTCAGCGCGGCATAGCCCCGCAGATTGCCCGATTCATTTTCAGCCAGAAAGGCATTGAGCAGGACATCGATTACTTCGCCGTTTTTTTTCACGAACTGGAAGGGGACATTTTTTACCTCGCCGACTTCAAACAACCTCGGAAGCCAGTATTTGGACGCATCGGCGCGGGATTTATCGGTGAAAAAATCGGTACAGTTACGACCCAGAACCTCGTTCCGCTGGTAACCGAGCACTTCCAACCAGTAATCGCTGACACTGGTCAGATGGCCCTTCTGATCCATGGCCTGCAACATGGCCGGAGTCTGCTGGTAAAAGGACCGGTAGCGTTGTTCACTTTGCCGCAAGGCATCTTCGGCCTCCTTGCGTACGCTGATGTCTTCGGTTATCCCCATCAGCTTGATGATCTCACCACTTGCAGCCTCTTTGACCGGCACAAAGCAGGAAGAGAAAAAACGAGGCGGAGCGGCATCGGAGGTAAACTCGAAGCTGCACATTTCGCCGGCAAAAGCCTGCTGCAACAGGCCGCCGATCGCTTGCCGTTGCTCCGCACAGACAAAATCGAGATAGCTCACACCGCAAATATCCTCTTCGCTCTGCCCGCCCATCATCTGCACCCCGGCCGGATTCATTGCCAGCAGCTTTCCCTCCAGATCTATTTCGTGGATACAGACCGGGGCAAGGTTATAGAGCATTGAATAACGCTGCTCGCTTTGCCGGATCGCTTCTTCGGCATGGATTCGCTCCGAGATATCTTCGATGACTCCGATATAATATTTTGCGGTTCCATCGGCAGCGGCGACCCGGGAGGCCGTCAGATTTGCCCAAAGGATGTGGCCATCTTTGCATAGGTAACGCTTTTCCATCGTGAAGGACTTGATTTCGCCATCGTGAAGCTGTCTGAAACAGGCAAGATCCTTCTCCAGGTCGTCCGGGTGGGTCAGCTCCTGAAAGGTCAGCTGCAGAAGCTCGGTTTCGGAGTAACCGAGCATCTCCTGGAATTTTCGATTGACGCGCAACCAATGCCCATCCGAGGCAACATGCGCGATCCCGACCGCGGCCTGTTCAAAGGTGGTGCGAAACAGCTCCTCAGACTCTTCCAGGGCTTCGACCTGCTCGCCGACCTTTTCAGCCACCACGGCGCTGTATTTCTGTAAAAACGCGTGCTCCTCCCGCAGCTTGGCTTCGCACTGCCGGCGTTTTTTCTGCCGCACTTTTTTTAACGTGCTGCGTAATTCACTCCAGAACGCTGCCGGTTCCTTCGGCTTGATGATGAAGGCATCGGCCCCCAATGATTCGGCCAGTTCGCGATCCTGATTGCCGGTGTAGACCGCCGAATAGAAAATAAACAGGGTGCCGAGCAGCTCGGGCGCCTGGCGGACCTCGCGAAGGAGCTGAAATCCGTCCATGACCGGCATCTGAGCATCTGAGACGATCAGGTCCGGATGATGTTTAAACGCCATCTCCAAGGCGATAGCGCCATCGGCCGCGTCAACCACCTCAGCACCGTTTTGCTCCAGATACAGGCGCAGCAGCTTGCGATCTTCCGGGCGGTCCTCAACGATCAGCGCTTTCATTGCCATCCTTGCGCCTCCAGAACCTTGTGGATCTCATCCATTATGGTCAGCGGATTAATCGGTTTTTCGAAATAACCGTTGCAGCCGGCGGCCAGAATCCGTTCCCGGTCACCAGCCATCGCCAGTGACGTAATGGCAATGATCGGCACGGCATCCCCCTGCCCGGCACGGATCTGCCGGGTTGTCTCCAGGCCATCGATTCCAGGCAGGTCGATATCCATAAGGATGAAACAGAACTCCTCTTCACCCGCCCTGAGTACACCCTCTTCACCATTTTCAGCGGCGTCAACAGCGTAGCCATGCCGTTGCAGCACATAACCGATCAATTTCAAATTGTCCCGGTTATCCTCAATGACCAGCACTCTTTTCATGCCACCTCCACGCAGGTTGGAATCGTCAAAGTAAAGCAGCTTCCGACGCCCGGTTCACTTGAGCACTCCAGGCTGCCGTGCAGCACATCCATGGCCAGTTTACGGCACAGGAACAAACCCAGCCCGGTCCCGAGGATCTGGCTTTTCAGTGCTGTCTCCAGGCGGACAAAAGGTTTAAAGAGCAGGGCCTGGTCGACTTGAGAGATTCCTATGCCGCTGTCTCGGACCTCGATCTTCACCTGGGGAATCGCTTCGCTCTCACCATCAAGCAGGGTCACTGCCACCTCGACCCAGCCCCGTTCGGTATATTTAATCGCGTTGCTGAGCAGGTTAAGAAGACATTGCAGCAAACGCAGGCGATCGGTGTGGATTTGCTGATGCAGGTTGACAACCCGCAGCTCCAGCCGCTGCGTTTCTGCCTGCGCTGCCAGGTTATTGACCGCTTCTTCGATGACCTGATGAAGATCAAAGGAATCGACATGCACATCCAGCTTGCCCCCTTCGATCTTGGAAATATCGATAACGTCATTGATCAAGGCCAGCAGATGCTTGCCGCTGCGGGAAACAATCGCCAGATTCTCCTTTTGCTCCGCATTCAGCGCGCCGAGCCATTCTTCATGCAGAATACTGGTGAAGCCGATAATCGCATTCAGCGGAGTGCGCAGCTCATGGCTCATCGACGCAATGAACATCGATTTGAGACGATCGACCTCCTGCAGCTTTTCGTTGGCCTGCTGCAGGCGCTCTTCAGACTGCTTACGGTCCGTGATGTCGCGGAGCAGTCCGATGAACTGCCGCCCCTTTTCCAGCCGCACCTCGCTGACCGAGAGATCCAGGGGGAACACCGTGCCATCCCTTCGGCGACCGCTCACCTCGCGACCGATGCCGATAATATGCGGTTCGCCGCTCTTCAGGTAGCGCTGCAGATAGCCGTCATGCTGGCTGCGATAGGGCTCGGGCTGCAGGATTTTAACGTTCTGGCCGATGACCTCCTCGGCCGGGTAACCGAATATTTGTTCCGCTGCCGTGTTAAAGGTCAGCAGGGTTCCCTGCTCGTCGATGCTGGCAATGCCATCGACCGCGTTTTCGACAATCGCCCGTTGCTGAGTTTCACTCTCGCGCAGTGCGGCATTCGCATCCGCCAGGCTGGCCGTTTGCTCTTCAACCAGACGTCGAACCAGGGCATTGCGACCAGCAGAGACCAACAACAGGCCCCCGAGCAGACCGAAAAACAGCAGGCCGCTGATCAGCACTGCACGCGATTCATTAAACCGCATCTGATTCAGGTAACGGTCGGTGGGGGTAAAACTCAATTCCCACTTCCGGGTGCCGAATTCAATCGGGACACTGTGGCGCAATAAATGACTGATACGCTGATGAGGCTCATTGGCATCAGTCAGGTCATCCCCCCGGTAGAGCAGCTGCTGAACGTCCTTGGCGGTACGATCATAGAGCGCATGAGACAACCCCCAGCGATCATAATCAGCAAACGCGGCATTCAGCATGTCACCGACCCGGAACACCCCGAGTGCATACCCCGCAAGATTTTGGCGGCGCTCAATCACCGATTGCGGAGCCCTGCCATCGGCATAAAGGGGCAGAATAATCAGCACCCCGACCTGCTCGGCGGTGTCTTGCACCAGGGTTATTCGGCCACTGGTGACTGCCTTGGCCAGGTCCCGGGCGCGCTGCAGCACCTCGAGCCGCACCGGGTTGGAGCCCAGATCAAAACCGAGGGCGTTCTCATTGCCCCGGTATGGCTCAAGGTAATAAACCGGATAGTAGCGCTCACGCCCTGCGGCCGGGACCATTTGCCGCTGCTGGTTCAATTCGCGAATTCTGAAGTCAGGGAAGCCATCCCGCTTGGCGGCCGCTTCAAGCTTCAGTCGATCGGCAGCCATGACCCGGGGAATCCACTCCAAAGCCTGAATTCCTTGGTGCCTGGCTAGAATATTCGTCACAAAATCGGCAAACTCCTGACGTTCGACCTTTTTACTTGCCCGAAACAGCCCTTCTATGGAGTAAAGATCGTCCAGGTAGCTTTGCAGTCGATCTTCAAAGGCCACCCCGAGTTGCGCTGCACGGTTCGCAAACAGGAGCCTTTCCTTCTCAGTTTCAGAGGATCGAACGTTGAAGAACAGAATAAAAATCAGCAGAAGAGTCACCAGAAGAGGCAACAACACGGTCGTCAGGGGCAAGCTGCCCGATCGGGCCAGATTTTGATTCCAGGTCAGCAACATTGGCAGGATAATCAGGACCCCGAAGAAATCTCCTGACCACCAGGTCAGCCAATTGGATGCCAGCGCTGCTGCAGGCAGTGTCCCGGAAACATAGAGGCAAAGGACCCCGACCGTGGCTCCGACCAAACAGCCAAGAGCGCTCAGCAAGACCACTTTTATGACCAGGTGAATCTGATGGAAAGAGAGCGGGAAACCAACCAGTCGGCGGATCAGAAAGGCGCTGAACACAGCTTGAAGAGATGCGCCTCCGGCCAGACCAGCCGGAAGCAATACACTCGCGAAGAGACTGGTCAAACCGCTGGCATCCCAACCGGTTGCCAAATTAACCAGATATGAGCCGATGAAAATCGCCAACCAGCAGCCCGGCCCGAACAGCAGGACAGCGCCCAGGGCGACACCTGCGGCAGGCCAGACAATAGAAGCGTAGCCAGGTGGAATCGCCAGCAGCAGGGCAAGCTTGCCGCAGAGAAAATAGGCGATGGCTATTCCGATGAGATTTCGCAGTCGAGAAACTGCGGGTTGCACAGCCGGCATCTGCATCCCCCTCCATCCCTCCATAGGCTCTTTAGACCTAGCGTCCGGGATTGAATTTTCGCCCAGCAGAGACCTTTTCCATTACAAAGAGCCCTTCACCCCACGCGCGGATCAGTTTTCCACCCGGCCTAACTCGTTTCCAGTCTGGAAACCTTACAGTGGCATCCGAAGTTTCCGGATGCTCACTAACTCATTGGGATGAGATGCTCAACAATATCTTAAAATATAGATTAAGCTCGACAATGTGCAAGCTGGGATGATCTGCGGGGAAGGATGAACTGAGAGCCAAGAGCAAGCAAAAGAAGGGGCCGGGAAATACTCGCCCCCTTTTCAGGGGGCAGGTTCAAGAGATCAAAAGGTAAGCGGCAACAAGCGGTAACCAAAAGCCAGCAGCAGAGTTCCGCTGACGCAGATCGCCAGATAGAGGGCCAGGACCCGCTTACGAAACATGGCGATAAACAGTGCCATGACCGGCAGGGCGGTCACCGGTCCGCCGACCAACAGGGCGATCCCGGCGCCCTTGGAAAGCACAATGCCTTCACCGAATTCCGGCGAAACAAAGCCATAGAGCATCGCCGCGGCCGTGACCTGCGGCATATGCAGGGGAATGGTGGCGAAGGTCAAGGCGAAAATTGGCAAAATGCCGGTCCCCTCAAGCAGCATCGAAATCCACTCGTTGGGGATAAACTGTAGAGCGATAACCTCAACGGTGATCCCAATCAGGGCAAATTTGCCGATCTTCAAGGTCCCCTCCCAGAACTTGGCCAGGAACACCAGCCAGGGATTATGGGTACAGCGATCCACCCGATGGGACAACTGCTTGCCACAGTCGCAGCGCAGCTCCTCGACCGGATAGTCAGGGTCGTGGAAGTTCCCTTCCGGCAGCTTTTGGCGGAATATAATCTCTTCGCTGAAGCCATAGCGGCGCAGAAAATGGGTCAGATACCCGGCGAAAAGGCCAAGAAAGATCGCACTGAACAAAACAGCGTTGGCCCAAGTCGGCCCCAGCTCCCAATTCAGCAGGGTGTAGCCGGCTGGACTCATCAAAGGTGAGGTTACCAGCAGCGCCATGGCCGGAGCCAGCGGTAAGCCGGCCAGTGCCGCCGAACCTGGTCAACGCATGGCGGATTTTGACGTGCCATTTCATGGTCCTGATGGTCGCCTCCAGCAGCACCCCGATCAGCAGAAAAGGCAGAATATAGTTAAACTCGTGCCAAATGCCCAGCAGTAAGCCTTTTATCAGTTCGATAAATTCCATCCTCTATCTCATCCTGTCTGTGTAAATGACCGATCACTAAGACCGGTAGCATATCTGTCAGTCAGCTTCACCGCTTTGACGATTTTCCGCCCGGCAGCCAGTTTCATTGCCCAGCTTTTCCTGCTTTTAAGATCAGGAGCTGTCGCGTCGAGCTAGTACAGCAAAAGTTGTGCCCTATTCATTTGTTGTACAACCCCGGGAAAGCCCGAAAAAATACCGTAAATGTCAAATATTTCCAAGACTTTTCTATTTTCGATGCTATACTGCTGTTTGAATTTCGCTGGAGGAGCCTGGATGGATAAGAAATTTAAAAACCGGGTCCGAGAACAATTCGGCAAAACCGCTGCGGCCTATGTTCAATCAAATTCATTTGCCGGCGGCAAGGACCTGGAAGAAGCGGTTCGACTGCTGCAGCCAACCCAAGAAGACAACATGCTCGATGTTGCCTGCGGCGGTGGGCATACAGCACTGTTTTTTGCTCCACTGGTCAGGCAGGTGGTCGCCTCTGATCTGACCATGCAGATGCTGAAGAAAGCACAGGAGCATATCGCCGAAGAAGGTGGGGTCGATAATGTCATCTTCCGCGAAGCCGACGCCGAGGACTTGCCCTTTCCAGCGGGCTCATTCACCCTGCTGACCTGCCGCATCGCGCCACACCATTTTCCAGACGTTCCTCGCGCCCTCAGAGAATTCTACCGCGTGCTCCGCCGCGGCGGTCGCCTGGCGATCATCGACACTCTGCTACCTGCCGATCCTGAAATCGCTGAATTCTATCAAACGGTGGAAAAAATGCGCGACCCGACCCACATTCGCGCTTTCAGTGAAGAAGAGTGGAAGCAGATGATTTTCGATGCGGAACTGATTCTCCACGAAACACTTGTTATCCCCAAACAACATGACTTTCAGGAATGGGCCAAGCGGGCCGGCCTGAACCGCAAGCAGGTCCAAGAGCTGAACAGTTTCTTCATGGATGCGCCCGCGAAGATCCATGACTTTTTCAAGATTGAATCCTTCGCCGGTGAAGTCGAGACCTATACCGATCAAAAACTGCTGGTCTATGCCAGCCGCAAGGAAAAAGAAAAAAAATAACCTTGTGCCCAGCCCTTCCACTGGAACTTCTCCAATTATCAGCCAAACAGGCGACGGGCGGAAGCATTTAGCCCCGCCCGCCTGTTTACCACCCTGCCCTTAAATCAGCACGCTTTATCTTTTTCAGCCTAGGTTCTGATCAGGGACGACAAACACTTCAACCCGACGATTCTGGGCCCGACCAGCATCTGTATCATTCCCGGCGATCGGTTCCAATTCGCCGCGACCCTCCGTCCCTAAGCGCGGAGCTGCCACACCGCGGGATACCAGATAATCGGCTACTGCGATCGCCCGACGATGCGAAAGGTCAAAATTATACTGCTCTGAACCAACACTGTCGGTGTGACCAACGATAACTATCTGGGTTCGAGGGTAGCGGTTCATAATGTCGGCCATTTTATTCAACGGTGAATAAAAGGTCGATTTAATCCGAGCAGAGTTGAAATCAAAAGAGACTTCACTGTTCATCGTCAGCTTGAGAATTTCATTCTGCTGCCGCTCGATTTCGATCTGGTGCTGAGCTCGCTCACTGGACAGTTGCCGCTCAAATTCGGTCTGTTGCTTGTCCATATAGGCCCCGGCTCCAGCTCCCATGGCTCCCCCAGCGGCACCGCCAATCAGGGCGCCACGCAGGGCCCCGCCTGAATGGTCATTCTGGTAACCGATGATCGCACCGGCCGCAGCTCCAACCAGCGCGCCGATTCCGGCACCCTTCTTGGTGTTCTCATGGGTGGTATTCGTCGCACAGCCACTCAGGCCAACGACAAAAGCCAGCATTACAAAAATTGTTACAATAGGTTTTCTTTTCATGCAAAGCTCCTTAGGCAAATGCCCCCTTGAATAATTTACTCTGCCGAGTATAGCGTTTTGCCGCCAGGAGAAAAAGCCTTGTTGACAAAAAAAGGGAAGCTCAGAGAGCCTCCCTTTAATCTTACCAGGTGGTCGATTTCGCTTAAGCGATACCAGCAGCGTCTTCGAGCATTGCAGTGGTAAGCGACTTAGGACGCTCGATGCCGTAGCCGAGAGCGCGGTCCCAAGTGATGTTGGCGAGGCAACCGAGTGCGCGACCGATACCGAACAGAACAGTATAGAACTCGTACTGGGTAACACCGTAGTACCACTGAATAACGCCAGACTGAGCATCGACGTTCGGCCAGGGGTTCTTGGCTTTGCCATGCTCGGTCAGAACGCCCGGAGCAACTTCGTAGATCATCTTGACCAGCTGGAACAGCGGGTAGTCTTTAAGACCTTCGGTCTCGAGGCAGAACTCACGCTGGGTAGTGTAACGCGGATCGGTCTTACGCAGAACGGCGTGGCCGTAACCGGGGATAACCTGACCGCTGTTGAGGGTTGCCCAGAGAGCCTCCTTGAGGCCTTCCTCGGTCGGCACTTCACCGCCCAGCTTGGACATGAAGTTCTGGGTCCAGCGGAGGACTTCCTCGTTAGCCAAGCCGTGCAGCGGACCGGCCAAACCGCCGATACCAGCACTGTATGCATAGTAAGCATCGGACAAAGCCGAAGCGACCAGGTGAGTGGTGTGCGCTGAAACGTTACCAGACTCATGATCGGAGTGGATAATGAAGTACATCCGGGCAACGTCGTCATAAGGAGCGTCCTGGCCCATCATGCGAGCGAAGTTACCACCCATGTCGAGCTCTGGATCGGCTTCGATGTGGGTGTCGCCTTTGTACTTCATGCGGTAGATGTAAGCACCGATCGGGCCAAGTTTGGCCATCAGGTTGGTGCAGTCTTCGTACATGTCTTCCCAGCAGGTCATCTTGTTGAACTTCCCAGCGGCATAGTTGCTGGAGAAGATCGAATCACGCTGCATCGCAGTAATAGCACAAGAGAACATGGCCATCGGGTGGGAGTCACGCGGCAGGGCGCGCAGCACGTCGATGACATACTCAGGAATCTGGGAACGCTGCTTCCAGTCCTCAACAACTTCCAGGGTCTGCTCCATGGTCGGAACATCACCGGTCAGCAGGAGGTACCAGAAAGCTTCGACGTAGGGCTGTTCACTACCTGGAACCTTCGGCAGAGCGGCGAAAGTTTCCGGAATGGTCATACCGCGGAAACGGATACCTTCCATCGGATCGAGATAGGAGATATCGGTGACCAGGCACTTGACGCCCTTGGCACCGGTGAGCGCTTGAGCGATGGTGACATCACCCAATTTAACATCGCCAGCTTCCTTGACCAGCTTGGTGGTCCGGGGACGATGCTCTTCGATCTTTTTGGCTAATACGGATTTCAGTGTCGACATACTCTCTCTCCTTTTGTGGTGTGAAAAAAGATATCGGTGACCCAAAGGGCCTAAAATAGAGTGCACCGCAGCGCGGTAAAAGCATTACATAACTGCATAACTGCCTGAAACGGCCCGCCCGAACGGTTTCAAGTGCAGTAGAAAATAAGATGGTTAGACCAGGCTGAAAGCTCGGCGAAAAGGTTGCTGCCGAAAACCTTCTTTAGTTTAAATTTCCAAATATCGTTTTAGCAACTCACTTCCGGGTTGTCAAGCTGATTTTGTATACAGTATTCAAAATACCACGGCTTCATGAAGTTTTCTGGCCCTGCTCTTTTTTGCTTGCTTTCAGCGATAGTATCGATAAAATGCCTAATTATTATGCAGAAACTCTCCCCTCTGATCGGTACGCTCAGACTCGACAACCCGGTTATTTTAGCGCCAATGGCAGGCATTACCAGCCTGCCTTACCGGCGAATCAATAAAGCCCAGGGTGCAGCTCTGGTTTTCAGCGAAATGGTCAGCGCAAATGGGCTGATTCGAGAAGGTCGCAAAACCCGCGAACTTCTGGAAAGCTGTGCCGATGAAGCGCCATTGGGTATTCAACTGTTTGGCGACGCACCAGAAGTGCTCGCCGAAGCTGCCAGCCTGCTGGTGAACGACGGCGCCCTGCTCGACATCAATATGGGCTGCCCGGTTAAAAAAGTCATCCGCAGCGGCGCCGGCAGTGCACTACTTAAAGATCCCCAGCGGGTTGGCAAGATTATTCATGCGGTGCGTAAAGCCTATCCCGGCCCCCTGACAGTCAAAATCCGTTCGGGTTGGGATAGTGACAGCATCAACTACCTGAGCATTGGGAAGATTGCCCAGGAGGAAGGGGTGAATGCCATCACCCTGCACCCGCGGACCCGCAGTCAGGCCTTTGGCGGCAAGGCCGACTGGGCACAAATTGGAAAACTCAAAAACAGCCTGGAGATTCCGGTTTTTGGCAGTGGTGATATCTTCAGCGCTGAGGACGCACTGCACATGCTTCGACAAACCGGGTGCGATGCGGTCATGATCGGTCGCGGTGGCTACGGCAATCCCTGGTTGATCCGCGATATACTGGTTGCGCTGGCAGGCCAGCCCGTTCAGCGGGTGGATACTGCAGAGATATACCGCGTCGCGATGCAGCATCTGGAACTTCACCGGCAGCAGTATGGTGATCAGAAAGCAATCTTCGAAATGCGCAAGCATCTCAGTTGGTACGCCCGCGGTCTTTCCGGAGCGAGCAGCTTTCGCGCTTCGCTGCAACAGATCAGTGACATCGATGCCTTAATTGAGCAGACAACGCATTTTTTTCAGACAGCAGAGGTCTCATGAGCGCCGAGCAAGCCCCCTCTCCCCAGGAATACGCTATGATCCTGGAAAATATCGAAGATGCGGTCATCGCTCTCGACATGCAGGGACAGATCAAACTGTTTAATCCCGCCGCCCAGGATTACACCGGCCTTTCGGAAAAACAGAGTCTCGGCCGGATTTTTTTCGACCGCTTCAGCCACCAGGAAGTTCTTTGCTATCTGACCCGCACGGCGTTGACTGAAGGACGGTCGATTTCCGACCACGAAGCGGTGATCCTGCGCATGCCGAGAACCAGGCCACGGCCAGTCAGTGTGACGGTGTCACCAATTTTCACTACCGACGGAGTGCAACAGGGCGTGGTGTTGATTTTACGCGACCTGACCCAGGTGCGCACCCTCGAAGAGGCGATTCGCCGGGCCGACCGCCTGTCGATGATCGGCACCATGGCTGCGGGGCTGGCCCACGAAATCAAAAATCCGCTGGGCGGAATCAAGGGAGCAGCACAACTTCTCCAGATGGAACTCTCCGACAGCCAGGAGCTGCAGGAATATACCCAGCTGATGATCAGGGAAACCGAGCGCGTCAACCGCATCATCGAGGAGCTGATGGACCTGTCGCGGCCACGCAAGACCGAATGCAATGAGGTCAATATCAGTCAGATCCTCGATGAAATCGTCATGCTGCAGAAGCAAGCAGTTGCTGAGCGGGGAATCAGCTTCAAACTCCACCTTGACCCAAGCATCCCCCCCTTTTCGGGCGATCGCGACCTGCTGGTACGCATGCTGCTGAACCTGATAAAAAATGCCGCCGAAGCGGAACCTGATGGCGGCGAAATTCTCATCCAGAGCCGCATCGACTCTGAATACCATATGAGCGTCCCAGGCGCGCGGCCAACCCCGATGGTGCTGATCAGCATCAGCGACAATGGTCCCGGTATTCCTCAGCAGAAACTGGATCAGATCTTTACCCCCTTTTACACCACCAAAGAAGGCGGCACTGGCCTCGGGCTGCCCATATGCCAGAAAATCGTCACCGACCATGGTGGCTTACTGCATTTCAATCATCGGCCCGAAGGCGGCACCCTGGTCAAGGTTTCCTTACCGCTGCTTCGCTGCCCCGGCCCGGAATTCAAGCAAACCTGAGGATTAATTTATGTCAATTCAACGCATCCTGGTCGCTGACGACGAGGAAAGCATTCGCTGGGTTCTTTCCAAGGCCCTGAAGAAACAGGGCTTTAAAGTCGATCTGGCCGAAGATGGCAAACAGGCCCTGAGCCTGTTCCGTAGCCATCAATATGACCTGGCGGTTCTCGACATTAAAATGCCGGGCCTGCAGGGCCTGGAGTTGCTGCAGAAGCTCCAGGAGGAATATCCGGAAACCCTGGTGGTGATCATGACCGCCGAATCGACCATGGAAAATGCCGTCGCGGCTATGAAACATGGCGCTTACGACTACCTGACCAAGCCCTTTGACCTGGACGCGCTGGATGCGATCATCCTCAAGGCGCAAAAGGCTGCTGAAGTCAGCGATCAGATCGGTCAGCTGAAAGAGGAGCTGCAGGATCAGTACAGTTTTGGCCGCAGCATTATCGGTAACAGCCAGGCGATGCAGGAGGTCTACAAGACCCTGGGCCGGGTCGCACCTTCAGACGTCACGGTTCTGGTCACCGGCGAGAGCGGCACCGGCAAGGAACTGATCTCGCGCGCCATCCACTTCAACAGTCCGCGGCTCGGCAAGCCGTTTTTGGCCATCAACTGTGCGGCCATCCCCCGCGATCTGCTGGAAAGCGAGCTCTTCGGCCACGAAAAAGGTGCCTTTACCGGCGCCACCGAGCGCAAAGCGGGTAAGTTCGAACAGGCCAACGGCGGCACCCTGTTTCTGGACGAGATCGGCGATATGCCCCTCGAGCTGCAGGCCAAACTGTTGCGGGTTCTGCAGGAAAAAGAGATTACCCGGACCGGCGGCAGCCAGACCATGAAGATCGACGTGCGGATTGTCGCCGCAACCAATCAGAAACTGCTCGAGCAGGTGCAGGAAAAGCAGTTTCGCGAGGATCTCTACTACCGGCTCAACGTCGTCCCGATCAGCCTGCCCTCACTGCGAGAGCGCAAGGAAGATATTCCGGCGCTGGTCGATTTTTTCCTCCAGCAGGCACAAAAAGATCTCGGCGTCAGCACCATTGAATGCAGCAAAGAAGCTATCGAAAAGCTTCAGCGTCACAGCTGGCCGGGCAACATTCGCGAACTGGAAAACGTCATCAAGCGTGCCGCCCTGCTCTCCCCCAACCACGTCCTGATGCCAGCCGACTTCCCCGGCCTGCTCGGCAGCCAGGCCGGCGACAGTCAGGATGAATCCCTTGAAGTGCTGGTCGCGCGCAAACTGGAGAATTCCCTGGCGCAAATGAACCTGCAGGAGCTGGACAACCTTTACGAAATGGTTCTACAGCAGGTTGAGCGGCCGCTGATCAATATCATCCTGCAAAAAACCCGCGGTAACCAGGTGCGCACCGCAGAAATTCTCGGCATCAACCGCAACACGCTGCGAAAAAAAATCAACCTGCTGGAGATTGATGTCAAACGTGGGGACTGACGCCGGAGGCGTCAGGTTCGAGGTTCGAGGTTCGGGGTTCGGGGTTCGGGGTTCGGGGTTCGGAAAAGGCTAGGTTGGGCAGTATTTATGTCAAAGGCCCGGCGGGATTACCGCCGGGCCTTCTGCTTTCAACATTGAACACCGCACGTCGAACTTCGAACCAGCCCCTAATAACTGTCTTCCCGGCGGGCCTGATTTTCAAAGCGGGTGAATTCCCCGCGAAAGGTCAAACTGACGGAGCCGATCGGTCCGTTCCGCTGCTTGCCGATGATAATTTCCGCATCCTTTTCATGCCCCTGATCGCAGGATCCGTCGCGCTTCTTGCAGGCATCGCAGTAAACCGACTCGCGATAAACAAACATAATAACATCAGCATCCTGCTCAATAGCGCCAGATTCCCGCAGATCGGACATCATCGGCCGCCGGTCGGTACGGCTCTCCAGAGAACGGTTGAGCTGCGACAAGGCAATCACCGGCACCTCGAGCTCCTTGGCGAGAGCTTTCAGGGAACGGGAAATTTCTGAGATCTCCTGCTGACGGTTTTCGGTGCTGCTGCCGCGCATCAGCTGCAGGTAATCGACGACGATCAGGCCCAGGCCATGCTCAGCTTTCAAGCGGCGGGCCTTGGAGCGTAGCTCGAGCACCGAAATAGCCGGGGTATCGTCGATAAAAAACGGTGACTCGCTGAGCTGGCCGGCTCCCATGGTCAACTTCGGCCAATCCGATTCGCCCAAGTGCCCGGTGCGCAGACGGCCGGCGTCAACCTTAGCCACCGAGCAGAGCATCCGTTGGACCAGGGATTCCTTGCTCATCTCCAGAGAAAAAACCACCGCCGGCACCTGGGTGCTGGCGTGGGTGGTGTCATACTCCACTACATTCAGGGCAAAGGCGG
>CAMYNR010000191.1 GCA_947259715.1 uncultured Desulfuromonadales bacterium | reverse complement strand
CAGGGCGTTGGTGAAAATAGTCTGGATCGAGTCGATGACCAGGAAGTCGGGTCGAAGCTCTTTGATCCGCTGCTTGATCTGTTCCAGGGAGGTCTCCGCCAGCAGATACAGATTGTCGGCCTTGACCCCGAGCCGCTCGCCGCGCAACTTAACCTGGCGGGCTGATTCTTCAGCGGTCACATAGAGGACTTTCCCGGCCTTGGCCAGACGGTCGACCGCCTGCAGCAGCAGGGTCGACTTGCCGATGCCCGGATCGCCGCCGACCAGGATCAGCGAGCCGGGGACCACGCCGCCGCCGAGGGTGCGGTCCAGCTCGCTCATGCCGCAGCTCAGTCGATCTTCCTCGCGACTGTCGATCTCGGCAAGCTTCTGCGGTTTGCCAGGCGCGGCAAGTTGCCGGCTGTGGTTGCCGGCGGCGGGCGGCTGCTCTTCAACCAGGGTGTTCCATTGTTGGCAGTCAGGGCAGCGTCCGAGCCATTTCGGGCTCTGCATGCCACACTGCTGGCAACTGAAAACGGTCTTCGGTTTGGCCACGCATTCTCCCCGCACAAAGGGCAATTGAGAGTGAAAAACAGGGGCTCATCCTATGCTGAAACGCAGTCACTGTCAATTGCTCCGGGGCGAGGTCTTTTGCTGCTCAGACGGCTGCGGTATACTCAATGATCTGGAAAAGTTTTTCTTTTTGCCGTTGGCCTGATGAAGGGAGGGCGCATGACCTTTGAAGAGCTGCAATCGGCCCTGGATGAATTCGATTTACCAGCGCGCGTTTCGCTGAAGAAAATCCGCGCGCGGCATCGGCAATTGGTGCGACGTTATCATCCTGACCGGGGTGCGCAGGCAGATAAAGAGAGGATCCGGCGGATCAACGCGGCTTATAAGGTGATCAATGAATACCTCAGTGATTATCACTTCAATTTCTCCCGGGAGGAGTTTTTCCAGCAGAACCCGGAAGAGCGGCTGCGGGAGCAGTTTTGGAGTGAGAGGCCATGGGGCGATGTTTAGGTGGGAGGAACTGACAAAAATACACCATCTGCGGCGTTTTGCTTAAGTTTCCGCTTTCGACGTAGGTGACTACGCCTCAAACGGAAACTTTGCGCAAGCCTTGCATCTGGTGCATTTTTGTCAGCCCTGCAATTTGTGCTGGTGGGCGGAAAAACCTTTGAAAGTTGCTTGTTTTGAACTCTGAGGGGTGCTAACTTAGCACCCTTTTTTCAACCCTCTGGAAAGGTATGATTTTTGGCCAGTTTCGATCAATCCGATGCCCTCACCCGAGTCAGCCGCCCATCCCGCTATCTGGGCGGTGAACTGGGTTCCATCTGCAAAGCGGACCAGGGGATCGATGTGCGCATGGCGCTCGCCTTTCCCGATGTTTATGAGGTCGGCATGAGCCATCTCGGCTTTCCGATCCTTTACCATATTCTTAATTCCCTCGACTGGGCTGCCGCCGAGCGGGTCTATGCCCCCTGGGCCGATATGGCGGAGCAGCTGCAGGAGAGCCAACAACCGCTCTGCTCCCTTGAATCGAATCGGGCGCTGGCCGATTTCGACATCATCGGCTTTACCCTGCAGTACGAACTGAGCTACACCAATCTGCTCGGGATGCTGCAACTGGCCGGATTGCCGCTGCGGCGCGCTGATCGCGATGACGCTGCGCCGCTGATTGTGGTCGGCGGGCCCTGTGCCTTTAACCCTGAGCCGCTGGCCGACTTTTTTGATGTCGCGCTGATCGGTGATGGCGAAGAGGCGATCGTTGAGCTGGCCGAAGCTGTACGGCGCGCTAAGCAGGAGGGCTGGGACCGGCAGCAGCTGCTGGAAGAGCTATCGACGCGTGAGGGTTTCTACGTGCCGGCCTATTTTGCTATCCATTATGCCCAGGATGGCCGCCTGGCGAAGATCACCCCGCT
This sequence comes from uncultured Desulfuromonadales bacterium, assembly GCA_947259715.1. Lineage (GTDB taxonomy): Bacteria > Desulfobacterota > Desulfuromonadia > Desulfuromonadales > Geopsychrobacteraceae > Malonomonas. Next base: position 12,072 of record CAMYNR010000191.1, on the reverse strand, counting down.
GAAAAAAGGCTATGAAAAGGTCCGTCGGCGGTTTCTTGCCGACCTCGAGTCGGCCCCCTTTCCGACCCGGCCGATCGTTCCGTTCATGCAGACGGTGCATAACCGGGTGGCGCTGGAGATTGCCCGGGGCTGCACCCGTGGCTGCCGTTTCTGCCAGGCCGGCTACATCTACCGGCCGGTGCGCGAGCGCAGCCCGGAGAAAATCCAGGAGCTGGTCGATGCCGCCCTGAAAAACTCCGGTTTCGAAGAAATCTCCCTGCTCTCCCTTTCGACCGGCGATTATTCCTGTATCGAAACCCTGCTGCAGAACCTGATGGCCGAGCACGCTGATGACCGGGTTGCGGTTTCTCTGCCGAGCCTGCGGGTCGGCTCCTTGACCGAAGGGCTGATGGAAGAGGTGAAGAAGGTCCGCAAGACCGGTTTTACCCTGGCTCCTGAGGCGGGTAGTGAGCGGTTGCGTGGCGTCATCAACAAGGGGATCAGCGCCGAGGATCTGTTGACCGCCACAGGTGATGCCTACCGGCTTGGCTGGCGGCTGATCAAGCTGTATTTCATGCAGGGGCTGCCGACCGAGACCGATGAGGATCTGGAAGAACTGATCGAGCTGGCCGCGCAGGTCAAACGCAGCGGCAAAGGCACTGGCGGTAACGACGTGAATGTCGCGGTTTCGACCTTTGTGCCGAAGCCGCACACTCCGTTTCAGTGGGAAGCCCAGATCGGCATAGCGGAAACCCTCCGCAGGCAGAAATTGCTGAAGGATGGGTTGAGAAAGAAAAAGCTGCGCTTCAAGTACCACGAAGCGGAACTGTCCTTCCTGGAAGGGGTCTTCGCCCGGGGGGACCGCCGCCTGGGCAAGGTGCTGGAGCGGGCCGTCGCGCTCGGCTGCCGATTTGACGGCTGGCGGGAACATTTCGCCTTCGATAAGTGGCAGCAGGCCTTCGCCGACTCTGGCATCGACCCGGCCTGGTACCTGCGCCAGCGGGAAGCCGACGAGCTGCTGCCCTGGGAGCATATCGATTGCGGTTTGCCGAAAAGCTTCTTCTGGCAGGAGCGGCAGATGGCGATCGCCGGAGCCGCCACCGCCGATTGCCGGGGCGGAGACTGTCACGGCTGCGGGGTCTGCGATTTCGAGATGCTGCGCATGCGCCTGAGCGAGGCCCTGCCTGCGGCGCCGCGCGCTGCTGCAGAGTCTGAGGCGCCGGCGGCTGAAGATCCGGAGCAGTTCACCCGGGTGCGTCTTAAGCTGAGTAAGCAGGGGCGGGCGCGGATGGTTGGTCACCTGGAGTACCTGACCATGTTTCAGCGGGCGGTGCGGCGAAGCGATCTGCCTGTGCGTTTTTCCCAGGGATTTCATCCGACGCCGAAAATCTCCTACCTGGAGGCCTTGCCGCTGGGGGTTGCCAGCGATGCCGAATTGATCGATATTGAACTGACCAGGGCTATGCCGATCAGCCAGGTTGTCTCAAGTCTGAGTGTTCAGCTTCCTAAAGGGTTCAGGATTATTGAAGGCTCGATTATCCCCTGGAAATCACCTTCCCCCTCCGCTTCGGTGGCCAGCAGTCGTTATCGGCTGCCGCTGCCGAAAAACCTGACTGGCGGGCTGACCGAAAAACTGATCAGTTTCCTTGAGGCGGATCAGGTGCTGGTCAAGCGAATGAAGAAGGGGCGGGAGCAGGAGCTTGATCTGCGTCCGGATGTCCTTGAGCTTTCGCGGGTGGATGGTGAACTGGAGATTGAGCTGATCAAGGGCAGCCCCCTGCTGGTGGCCAGCTGGCTGTTCGATATGGATATTGAAGAGGTGCGGCGTCTGCAGGTGCGCAAGATCGATATCCGCCTGAAAGATTTCACGACTCAGAAATTAACTGATTAAAGATTGAAACGTCTGGAGTAAATACTATGACCAAGGAGTTGGTAATCTGTACCACCTCCCATGAAACCCGTGTGGCCCTGCTGGAAGGGGGGCATATCGCCGAACTGTACATCGAGCGGGAGCGGGAACGGGGGATCGTCGGGAATATCTACAAGGGCAAGGTGATCCGGGTGCTGCCGGGCATGCAGGCGGCCTTCGTTGACATCGGCCTGGAGAAGGCGGCCTTCTTGTATGTCGCCGATGTCCTCGATGAAATGGAAGAGGTCGAGCGCAGCATTGAGGGGGAGGTGGCCTTGGCCGGCGCTGGCGGCGAGCAGGAACTGCCGGTGCTGCCGCCCATCGAGGATCTGCTCGACGAAGGTCAGGAGCTGCTGGTGCAGATTTCCAAGGAGCCGATCGGCACCAAAGGGGCACGCATCACCTCGCATATCTCCCTGCCGGGACGCCATCTGGTCTACATGCCGACCGTCGACCATGTTGGTATCTCACGGCGGATCGAATCGGAGGATGAGCGGGAGCGCTTGCGCAAGACGGTGGAGGCGATCCGGCCGGCCGGCACTGGTTTTATCGTCCGTACCGTCTCCGAAGGCAAGAGCGAGGATGATCTGCGCGCTGATATGGAGTTTCTGGTCGGTCTTTGGGAGGATCTGAGCCGCGATCTGGACGAGCGCCGGGCGCCGAGCCTGATTCACTCCGATCTGGATGTCACCAGTAAGGTGTTGCGCGATATCCTCACCGAGGATGTCAAGCGGATCGTCGTCGACAGTCAGGAGGAGTATGACAAGATCATCCGCTTTATCCGCACCTTCATGCCGCGGCTGAACTACTGTATCGAGTTGTATTCCGGTGACGAGCCGATCTTTGACGCCTACGGTCTCGAAGTTGAGATCTCCCGCGCCCTGGGGCGCAAGGTCTGGCTGAAGAGCGGCGGCTCAATTATTATTGAGCAGACCGAAGCCTTGACCGCCATCGATGTCAATACCGGCCGTTATGTCGGCAAGCATAACCTTGAGGATACCATCCTCAAGACCAATTTGGAGGCGCTTAAGGAGATCGCTTTTCAGCTGCGGCTGCGCAATATCGGCGGTTTGATCATCATCGATTTCATCGATATGGAAAAGGAGGCGCATCGCGAGAAGGTTCATGCAGCATTGGAAGAGGCGCTTAAGAGCGATAAGAACAAGACCAATATTCTCAAAATTTCCGAGCTCGGGCTGGTCGAGATGACCCGCAAGCGGGTCCGGGAATCGATCGGCCGTACGCTTTGCGAGCCCTGCTCCTACTGCGAAGGCAAGGGCTATGTCAAAGGCAAGCTGACGATCATCTATGAGATTCTGCGCGAGTTGCACCGTGAGCTGGCTGACCTGCCGGCTGGGCATATAACGCTGCTGGCCCACCCTGATATCACTGGCCTGCTGGTCGATGAAGAGCGCGCCGGCATTGACGAGCTTGAGCAGCGCTGTGGGCGGCATATCAGCATCAACTCCCGGCCCGGTTTCCATATCGAGCAGTTCGAAATTGCCGTCGGCTAAGAGCAGACCATCCGGGCGCCCATTAGGGGCGCTTGGGTGTCTGGCCGGCAGGGCTGATTCTGCCCGCTTGCTCAATTGGGCTGAGCGGAGTCAGCGCCAGGAACGCTTGCGGCGACCATCGGCGGTCGCTGTTGCTTGGCTTGCCGGCGAAAGTCGACCAGTACCATGCCGCTGAAGCGGTTCTCTTTGTAAACCTCAACCCGGAAAATCTCCCCCCCTTTGTCGATGGAATATCTTTTCAGGAGCTGTCGCTTGGCGATTTTCAGCTCCTTTTCGTTCTTTATCCCCGGTTTGAAAAAACCGATCACATTCACCCGGTAGCCCTCTTCGGTGCGCACCAGAAAATCCCGGCTGACCGGGACCGTGGCTCCGAAGGGGATGCGTAGGGATCGACCGTCGATCAGCATCTCGACCCCATCGAGAGTTTCGTCGTAATCAAAATATTGCGGCTTCAAAAAAGCCAGTCGATTGTTGCCATAATGGATCCGGTAGCGATCCCGGTTTGGCATCACCGCCACCAGGGGATTGTTGGAGCTGAACCTCACCGGAGCGTTCTTCTGCAGCGGAAAGTACCTGAGGGTTTCGCGCAGATTATTCACCTCGAATTGGATGCGGCCGTCGCCAAAAGCGATCCGCACATTTTCCTTCAGCGCCTGTTTGACGCCTGCTGGTGTTAATTCAAAGTCGCGGCTGAATTTCAGCCCGACCTGGTTCATATAGGCTTCCATCGCCAGCAGATGGTAATAAGCGCGCATGTGGGTCGGAAAACTCTTGCTATATCGGTGTCGGTGGTGGCGGTCTGGGTGTTTTTCAGCTGGAAAGAGTGTCTGGCCGGAGAGATGCGGCGATTGATCTGGGCAATAGTCGTGCGGGTCAGCTCCTCCAGGTTGCCATAGCGTTGGCCATTCAGGCGGCTTTGATCGATGATGCAGCTTTGTCCCCAGCGCTCGGGATTGCGCTGGGAATCGATGTAGCTGGGGGAATAGAAGCCGCTGCCATCGTGAAGGTTGAAAACCAGATCGACCTCCGGATCCTGGATGATGGCCTTTATGCGGGCTACCTGCGGGTACTCCGGATCGCTCTTCGGCAGTTCGGCGAATTTACGATTCATGTCGCCGTAGATGCCACGGCTGCGTTTGATAATACTGGAGAAATTCAGGTTGGGAACCACCCAGAGGTTGCCGGCGACGACCCGGTAGCGGGTCGCGAGCAGGGCCGCAGCGTTAAAACCGCCCGGCTCATCCCCCTGGATGCCGCCAATGATCAGCAGGCTTGGCCCCGGCTGAAACCCCTGGTTTTTATGCAGGGAGAAATCAAGCGCCAGGGATAGGGTTGGCACCAGCAGCAGGCTGAAGAGAATAGTCAGTCGAAGCATTTATTGGGCCCTCGTTCACCAAACGCTAACAAATTGCTCTTAACCATACAGCAAGCAAAGAGATTTGAGTAGACCCTCTGGGTGCTGCGGGGAAACAAAACCCTTGCCTGAAGAGTGGGGGCATTGGTAAGTTATTCCGCATTTAATTAGTGCGAAAAGATCGCAGCGAGAGAACAAAATCATTCGGGGGGGGGGAACCAATACTGTCACTTCATTGAGGTGTCTGCTATGTTTGAAGTCCCTGGGTTTTCAATTTCAGACTGGTGCCTGCAGGACGCCACTGATAGTCGCCTGACGCGAAGCCTGATCCTGGGCGGCTATGAGACTGATGTCATTGAAGCTGGCCTGGTTTACTTTCTCGACCAGTGGGAAGAGGCCGTGGCCTGGCGGCAAAACGCCTACCGGCGTGGTGAGCGGACCTTAAAGGCGGAGTATCGCTATTATCTATTTTGTCGCAGTGAGCTTGACTGGGTTGTTCGGCAGGTCGAGGTTGCCGAGCAGAAAAAAGTGTCGACGCGGATTGTTCGGGCCGATCGCAGCTTCAAGCAGACCCTGACCCCCACCTCGGAACCCTTCTGCATTTTTCCCGAATTTATCTCCTCACCGGAGCGGCAGCGCCATTGGTGGCTGTTCAGTGAGCCCAAATTTCGCTTCAAGAGTCGGCGACTTAACTGTTCCGCCGGGTTCTAGTAGACCTCGGGCACGAAGGTCTGGTCGCTGAGCGGCGGACGGACATAACCGATCTCCTCCTGGCGCGGCGGCAGTTCGATCGGTGCCGGGGTCAGGTCCTGGTAAGGGATCAAGCTCAACAGGTGGCTGATGACGTTGAGCCGGGCGCGCTTTTTTACATCGCCGTCGACCACATACCAGGGGGCCTGCTTGATATCGGTGTAGATGAACATGTCATCCTTGGCGATCGAATACTCCGCCCAGCGGGAGCGTGATTCCAGATCCATCGGACTGAGTTTCCAGCGCTTGGTCGGATGATGAATGCGTTTTTGAAAGCGGCGTTCCTGTTCTTCGTTGCTGACTGAAAACCAATACTTGATCAGGATGATGCCGCTGCGCACCAGCATCCGTTCGAACTCAGGGCAGGAGCGCAGAAATTCGCGGTACTCATCATCCGTGCAGAATCCCATCACCCGCTCCACCCCGGCGCGATTGTACCAACTGCGGTCGAAGAGGATCATTTCGCCCCCCGCCGGCAGGTGTTGCACGTAACGCTGAAAATACCACTGGGCTTTTTCCCTTTCCGTCGGCGCCGGCAGCGCGACCACCCTGACCACGCGTGGGTTCAGGCACTCGGTTATCCGTTTGATGGCGCCACCTTTGCCGGCGGCATCCCGACCCTCAAAAAGGACCACCACTTTGAGTTTTTGCGCCTTGACCCACTCCTGCAGCTTGACCAGTTCGATCTGCAGTTTGCCAAGTGCCTTCTGGTAATCCTTATTGCTGATCGTCCGTTTCGGCTCGCTGCGGTCCGCGGTCCGACGTTTGAGTTGGCTGTCTGGATTGCCGCGGCTTTTTTTTCCTGCTTTACCCATCGCTCGCTCCTGAGTTGAAATTGAATCCCCCCTTAGGTACTTTAACCGATAATTGCCGAAGAGGAAGGTTCAGTGTTATCTTCTTTCCGCTCAGGGGGTCTTAGCAGGCGGTTGCTAGCCGCGTTCCTCCCTCGACTCTTGGGTAGAGGTGAATGCTCGGGAAGAGGGCGAAGTTTGCATGAATGGAGTTGTTATGTCGATCGAGATTATCCAGCAGCAGATAGAGCGTTTTCTGGCAAGTGAAGCGCCGGAAGTCATGTCGATCATGGGGTCCTGGGGGGTCGGCAAAACCTATGCCTGGAACAAATATCTGGTCAACGCGAAAAACCAGCGTAAGATCGCCCTCAGCAAATATTCCTACGTCTCTTTGTTTGGAATCAACTCCCTGGATGATCTGAAATTTGCGATTTTCGAAAATACCGTCGAGCGCAAGTTGATCGGCCGGCGGCCGTCGGTGGAGAGTTTTAAGACCAATACCAGCGAACTGCTGAAAACCTTCGGCAAAAAATCCCTCTCTTTAGGGCCCTCGCCGGCGCTGCTCGATCACTACCACTCGATGATCGACTCTTTGTCTTACCTTTCCCTCGGCAAGGCGATTATCTGTATCGATGATTTCGAACGAAAAAGCAAAAATATCGACGCTCAGGACATCCTCGGTCTGATCAGTCAGCTCAAGGAACAGAAGCGTTGTAAGGTGGTCTTGATTCTCAACGAGGAAAATCTTTGCCAGGGCTCATCGATCGATTATGTCAAGCTGCGGGAGAAGGTGATCGACACCGAACTCAGATTCAATCCGAACGCGGCCGATTGCATTCAGATCGCTCTCAACGACGATCGCATCGGTCGCCTGTTGGGAGAGAACATTGCCAAGCTGCAGATCAACAATATCCGCATTATCAAGAAGATTGAGAAGCTGGCCGGCCTGCTGGCGCCGCTGCTGAAAGATTACGACGAGCAGGTGTTCGCCCGGGCGCTGCATTCGCTGACCCTGCTGACCTGGTGCTACTACAGCCAGTCGGCGGAGGTGCCGGCCTATGATTTTGTCCTCAGCCGGACCAGCGCTTTCGGCGATCTGGACAACGAGCTGCCGCTGACGACCCGGCAACAGGGCTGGAGCGCGATTCTCAGACGCTACGATAATTATGCGCTTGATGACTTCGATCTGCAGGTTGCGCGGCTGGTGGAAAATGGCTATCTCCATGAGGCGGATCTGCAGGAGGCGGCGGCGGCGCTGCAGGAGAAAATCTTCGCGGCGCGCTGCGAGGATTCGTTCCAGGAGGCCTGGCGCAAATTCAACGAGTCCTTCGAAGACAATACCCAGGATGTGATCCATTGCCTCTCCGAGAGCTTTCAGAACAACGCCAGATATATCAGTCCGGCCAATCTGGACGGGACCGTCCGGCTGCTCAGAAATCTCGGTAAAAACCGCATGGCGACACGGATTATCGATCTCTACATCGAAAAGCGGGAAAAGGATCTGGAGCTGTTTAACCTCGATAGTCCTAGCAACCGCCAGCAACTCAAAGATCAGGAAGTGATCAGCAAGTTCAGCCAAAAGCGGCGCTCGCTGCGCACGAAGCGCTCGTTGCAGGAGATCTGTGAGCAGCTGATGCAGTCCGAACCGGCTGAGGATAACGAGGAGGCGCAGCTGGCGCAGGCCAGCGTCGAGGAGTATGTGCAGCTGTTTAAAGCCCAGAAAGGTCAGAAGCTGTCGGCGGTGGTCGATCTCTGTCTGCAATTCAGCCGCTGCGGAGAGGCGAGCGAAGAGCAGAAGCTGATCTCCGATAAAGCCGCTGAGGCGCTGAAGATTATCGGTCGCCAGAGTAAACTCAATGCCAGTCGGGTGAAACGCTTCGGGATCAGTGACGATTTTTGAGGCCTATTTTTCTGGATAGCCTCAGGGCCGTTTTTTCGGGTAGTCGTAGCAGCGCAGTTCCGCGCAGCCTTCGGTGGCCTGGGCCCAGGCGTTGATCGGCAGCTCCAATTCCAGCAGACCGCAGGTCGGCAGCCAGTCCGGCGCTGCCGGGCTGAGCCAGGCCGCGAGCTCCGAAAAGCCGGGGTTATGGCCGATCAGCAGCACCTCGCTATCCCGGTCATCCAGGTTGTGCAGCAGATTGATCAGAGTCCTGCGGCTGGCTTCATAGATCTCTTCAACATAGTCGATCTGGCGCTCCGGGTAGTCGATCTCCCGGGCAATTTTTTGCGCCGTTTGCCTGGCCCTTCTGGCCGGGCTGCAGATCAGCCGCGCTGGCGAGCAGCCACGCTCGGCGAGGCGCTGCCCCATCAGCGGCGCAGCTTTTTCGCCACGTGGGTTCAGGGGTCTGTCAAAGTCGCTCTGGGCAGCGGAATGCCAGTCCGATTTGGCATGACGTAAAAGAATCAGTGTTTTCATGGCAACTCCGCTCTGCGCACTTCGATCTGGTAGCCGAAGGCGGCTTCGAACAGATCGCCTTTGGTCTGGGCACCGTAAATCTCCACCGAGAGGTCGTCCTGTCCGGCCAGGATCAGTTGGAGTACCCCTTTCTTCAGTTGGCAGTCGATCTGGTCGACCTGCCGGTTGCGGCGTCGATCCAATCCGTCGGCCAGGCGCAGAATACCGCCCAGTTTACGCACCAGCTCCTGGTCCTCAGCATTAAGCGGAGCGAAGTTTTCATGGCCTTTTTTCGGTTTGGCCTTGCGGTGGTAGCGGGCCAGGTTGGCGATGATCTCCCGCTCCCGTGGGGTAAAACCGAACAGGTTGGCGTGGCGGATCAGGTGATAGGAATGCTTGTGGTGCTGGTGATAGCTGATGAAGTAGCCGATGTCGTGAAGCAGGGCCGCTGCTTCCAGCAGCTCCTGCGAGCGCTTGTCCAGCGCATGGCGCTTTGCCACCGCGGCGAAGATCTGCAGGGCCATTTGGCTGACCTGCCGGGAGTGCTGCTCATCGAAACGGCAGGAGCGGGCGAATTCCAGCACCGAGTCGCGCCAGTCGCGCGGCTGGGTGTTGACCGGCAGCAGGCCGCGGTTCTGCAGGCTCTGCAGGATCAGCCCCTCGCGGATCCCCTTGGCATTGATCCGCAGCAGGTTGCTGTGGCAGCGGCGCAGCAGCTCATCGCTGAGGACCAGTCCGGCGATGATGATATCGGCCCGTTCGGCATTGAGACCGGGGATGCTCAGGCGGTCTTTCTGGATCTTGCGGGCGACCATCGCCAGCAGGTGAACCACCTCGGAGTGCAGCACCTCGTAGCGATGCACCGATTCATATTCCTCGCCGCGCATGGCCATCACCATCGAGCCGATATTGGTCATGGTGCCGCCGGAACCGATCAGGCAGCTGACCGGGAGGTCATCACCGATTTCCACCTCTTTCAGCGCTTTGCGAATATGCTTGCGCAGCTTCTGCAGCCCCTCTTCGCGCGGGGGATCGTTGTGGATAAACTTTTCGGTAAGAAAGACCACTCCCAGCTCCAGGGAGGCGACGGTTTCGGTATGCCGGCCTGAAGCGATAACGATCTCAACGCTGCCACCACCGATATCGGCCATGGCGAAGCGCTGCTGCTCCATGGCGAAATTATGGTGGACGCTCATGGTGGCCAGTTCGGCTTCCGCCTCGCCGTCAATCACCTTGATTTTCAGGCCGGTAGCCACTTCGACCGCGCTGAGAAAGGCTTTTCGGTTGCTCGCTTTGCGCACCGCGCTGGTCGCGACCACCTCAACCATCTCGGCACCCAGGCCGGAGATTATTTTGCACATCCGCTCCAGGGCCTCAATCGCCCGCTGCTGGGCGGCCGGGGTGATTTGCCCGGTCTGATTCAGGCCCTCCCCCAGGCGCACTGAAGCTTTTTCATCATCCAGCACCCGAAAGCCTTCCCGCGGGTCGACCTCAACGACGATACAGCGGAACGAATTGGTGCCGATATCGATCGCTGCCAGGCGGGGCAAGGGGGCGGCAATAACCAGTTCACTTTGCTGGGCGGTGGCTTTCATAGTCTCTCAACGGGGAGCTTGTTATTTGTGACCGGAGTGGTTATGATTGCTCCTCAATTTAACAAGTATATACTATATAAACAAGGTTGTTTTGGGGGAAGAAATGGGCTGTCTCAAAGGGGAGTCGGAAGTTAAGAAGAAAGATGCCAAGTACCAGTGCGGCAAGTGCGGTGCGGCCGTGGGTAAGAAGAGTCATGCCTGCAAACCGGTGAAAACAGAAGAGGGAAAGAAAAAGGATAAGTCGAAGAAGGAAAAGAAATCCGCAAAGAAATGACAGCGGGAATTTTTTTTGCAAGCCTGGTCTGGTCTGGCCGGAATGGCGATGCCGTCAGGGGACGGCGAAGGGGTGCTTCTCATCAATTGCTTACAAAAGATCTGTTAGACTCTTTACCCGATCTTTATTTCAGGGTAGAGAGGTGTGAATATGACGGATGTTTCCGGCCTGCTGACCGGACAGCCAGCATCAGAATCGATTTTGCTTGAGGGACCTATGGCGGATAAGTCTGGCCAGGTGGCAAAAAACTCTTCGCCGGATTACGATCTGGACGATCCAGCGCTTTATCTGAATCGTGAATTGAGCTGGTTGCAGTTCAATCTGCGGGTTCTGCACCAGGCCCGCGATCAGAAAAAACCCCTGCTTGAGCGGGTGAAGTTTCTGTCGATCGCCGGCTCGAACATGGATGAGTTTTTTATGAAGCGGATCGGCGGCTTCAAGCAGCTGGTGGCCGCCGGCGTTCAGGAAGCGTCGGTTGATGGCCGCACTCCGCAGCAGCAACTTGAAGAGTGTTGTACGGTGGTGCGTGAGTACCTGCTGGAAAAAGCCCAGGTGGTCGAGGCGGTCTTCCGCGACCTGGGCAAGGCCGGGATTGAGCTGCTCGATTACCAGCAGCTCAGCGCCGCGGAGAAAACTCAGCTGCGCGATGATTTTTACGACAACATCTTCCCCCTGGTGACACCCCAGTCGGTCGATCCTGCTCATCCTTTTCCGTTTATCTCCAACCTGTCGCTGAATCTGCTCGTCAGTTTGCGCTATCCCGGGGAGACCGAGCAGTCCTTGGCTCGGGTCAAGGTGCCGGTCGGCGCCGGTGCCAGGCGCCTGCAGCGGGTCGGCGAGGGGACCCGCTTCGTCTTTTTGGAAGAGGTGCTGCGGCACAACCTTGACCTGCTCTTTCCGGGGATGGAGATTCTCAACTGCGAACTCTTTCGGGTGACCCGCAACGCCAATACCAGCAAAGAGGAGGAGCATGCCGACGATCTGCTGGAGATGATCGAGACCGCTCTGCACCATCGCAAGTTTGCCCCGATTGTCCGGCTCCAGGTCCGGCCGAATATCAGCCCGCTGCACCGTGGCCGGTTGGCGGCGGAGCTGGGTCTGGATGAGGAGCAGGATGTTTTCGCTGCTGAGGGGATGCTCGGCCTGCGCGATTTGAAGGATCTCTACCGACTGGAGATGCCGGAGCTCAAGGAGCCGCCGCATCATCCCATCGATCATCCGCTGCTCAGCAAGGAGCGCAATATTTTTCATCTCATTCGCGAACAGCGGGCGATTCTGTTGCAGCATCCCTACGAATCCTTTCTGACCTCCGTCGGCCGCTTTCTTTACGAAGCGGCCAGCGATCCAAAGGTTCGTGGGATCAAGATGACCCTCTACCGCACCGACCCCGACAGCGAAATTGTCAGTTACCTGATCCGGGCGGCGAAAAATGGCAAGCAGGTGGCGGTTGTTGTCGAACTCAAGGCCAGCTTCGACGAGCAGGCCAACATTCGCCTGGCGACGCGGATGGA
>CAMYNR010000190.1 GCA_947259715.1 uncultured Desulfuromonadales bacterium | reverse complement strand
CCATGGATTCAAGATATGAAGTCGTGATCGGGCTGGAGGTACATGTCCAGCTGACCACCAAGACCAAGATCTTCTGCGGTTGCTCGAAAGATTTCGGCCAGGAGCCGAACAGCCAGACCTGTCCGGTCTGCCTGGGGCTGCCGGGAGCGCTGCCGGTGCTGAATAAGCAGGTGGTCGAGTATGCCATCAAGACCGGCCTGGCCACCAATCATCAGATCGCGCCCCGCTCGATCTTCGCCCGGAAAAACTACTTCTACCCGGATCTGCCAAAGGGTTATCAGATTTCCCAATTTGAACTGCCGATCTGCGAGCACGGCTGGCTGAATATTGAGACGGAAGAGGGCGGGCCGAAAAAGATCGGCATTACCCGCATCCATATGGAAGAGGATGCCGGCAAGCTGCTGCATTCCGACGGCAACAGCTCCTCGGTCGATCTCAATCGCGCCTGCACGCCGCTGCTTGAAGTGGTCTCCGAGCCGGATATGCGCAGTGCCGACGAGGCGATCGCTTACCTCAAACAGTTGCACCAGATCGTCATGTACCTTGGCGTTTGCGACGGCAACCTGGAGGAAGGTTCGTTCCGCTGCGACGCCAACGTTTCGATCCGCCCCTGGGGGCAAAAAGAGTTCGGCACCCGCGCCGAGCTGAAAAACCTCAACTCCTTCCGCTTTATCAAGCAGGCGATCGAATATGAGGTCGAGCGACAGACCGATGTCCTCGATGAAGGCGGTAAGGTGGTGCAGGAGACCCGTTTGTACGATGCCGAAAAGGGCACCACCCGCTCGATGCGTGGTAAAGAGGAAGCCCACGACTACCGCTATTTCCCTGATCCTGACCTGGTGCCGCTGGTCGTTTCAAGCGACTGGATCGAGGGGATCAGGGCGGAATTGCCAGAGCTGCCGGCCGCCAAGCTGCAACGCTATCAGGAGCAGCTCGGGCTGCCGACCTATGATGCAGGGGTGCTTTCGGCGGAGCGGGAAGTGGCCGAGTATTTTGATGCGCTGGTGGCCCTGCACGGCAACGCCAAGGTCTGCTCCAACTGGGTGATGGGCGAGGTGCTGCGCTCTTTGAAAGAGAAGGAGATCGCCATCAGCGACTGCCCGGTGTCTCCGGAGCTGCTCGCCGGGGTGCTGCAGCGGATCGATGACAACACCATCTCCGGCAAGATCGCCAAGACGGTCTTCGAGGAGATCTGGCAGACCGGCAAAAGCGCCGATCAGATCATCGAAGAGAAAGGGCTCAAACAGGTCACTGATACTGGCGCCATCGAAGCGATCCTGGATGAGGTGATCGCCGCCAACCAGGGACAGTTCGAAGAGCTTAAAGGGGGCAAAGAAAAGTTGATCGGCTTCTTTGTCGGCCAGGTGATGAAGGCGAGTAAAGGCAAAGCCAATCCCGGTATGGTCAATCAGCTGATCCAAAAGAAGTTGAAAGGTTGATTGTAGGAGCGCCCCGCTGGGGCGCCTGCGTACCAACGACGTTAACTCCGGGCGTCCCAGCGGGACGCCCCTACAGAGGTGATGACCTATGCCCGGCTGTCAAATAGACGAAAATACCATCCGTCCGATCCGCTTTGTGAACGGCAAGTGCCAGATGCTTGATCAGCGGCTGCTGCCGGCTGAAGAGGTCTGGCTCGAGTACAGCGATTATCAGGCGGTCGCCGAGGCAATCCGCAGCATGGTGGTGCGGGGGGCTCCGGCCATTGGGGTCGCTGCCGCGATTGGCGCCTGGTTCGGTGCCCGCGATATCGAAACCGAATCGAGTCAGGAGTTCTTCGCCGCATTCGAAAAGGTCTGCGAGCTGCTGGCGGCGACCCGTCCCACCGCTGTGAACCTGTTCTGGGCCCTGGAGCGGATGAAGTCGTTTGCCCGCGCCAACCTGGATCGCACGGTGCTGGAGCTGAAGATCGGTTTGGAATATGAAGCGCTGGCGATCACCCAGGAGGACGAGCAGCTCTGCAAAAAACTGGGCCGCCAAGGGGCCGGGCTGATTCCTGATAACGCCCGGGTGCTGACTCACTGCAACGCCGGTGCTTTGGCGACCGGTGGCTACGGCACCGCCCTCGGGGTGATCCGCGCTGCGGTTGAAGCTGGCAAGAAGGTTGCTGTGATTGCCGATGAAACCCGGCCTTTTCTGCAGGGCTCGCGGCTGACCGCCTGGGAGCTGCAGAAAGACAATATCCCGGTGACCCTGATCTGCGACAATATGGCGGGCTACCTGATGAACAAGGGCGAAATCGACTGCGTGATCGTTGGCGCCGACCGGATTGCCGCCAACGGCGATGTCGCCAACAAAATCGGTACCTATACGGTGGCGGTGCTGGCCCGTGAGCACCAGATCCCCTTTTATGTCGCCGCGCCGATTTCGACCATCGACCTGAGCCTGGCCGATGGCTCGCAGATCCCCATCGAAGAGCGCGATACCCGCGAGATCAGCCATATCAAGGATGTGCAACTGGCCCCGGCCGGGATCGCTATCCGCAACCCCGCTTTCGATGTCACCCCCAACCGTCTGGTCACGGCGATTATCACCGAGCGGGGGGTCGCTGAAGGAGATTACCTGAAGCGCCTGGCGGAGCTGGTCAACAGCTGAGGAAAGCAATGAAATGGAAAGTCAACGGCAGGAGATCACAAACAAGCTGAAGCTGCTCGGCAGCGCTGATGAGCCGCAGCTGGTCAGCTGGTTGGACAGTTTTCCGCTGATCTCTGGTGAGCGGAGCAAAACCAATCTGCAGCTGATCGCTGAGCGGCTGCAGGATTTCGAGCTGCTGGCTGAAGTGTTGCAGCAGGGGCTGCAGACGGCCAATCCCGATACCGCTCTGAACCTGCTTGAGCGGTTGTTTGACGTGATTGAGCCGGCGGCCCTGCGCGCGCTGCTGCAGAATGCCGAGCGCCGCTGCCAGCTGCTTGGCATTCTCGGTGGTTCCCCCTTTCTTGCCAGCATCCTCTGCCGCAAAGCCAGCTACTTCGACCGCCTGTTCAACCAGGCGGGGATCGAGCAGGCGGTTTCAGAACCGCAGATGCTCGCTGAGCTGCGCGAACTGATACCGGACGAGAGCGATTTCCAGCAGCTGCAAGCCGGTCTGCGCCAATACAAGGGGGAGCAGGTGCTGCGCATCGGCAGCCGTGACCTCTGTAGCCTGGCGTCACTGGAAGAGGTCACCGCAGAACTTTCCGGGCTGGCCGCCGCCTGCCTGCAGCGTGCTTATGAAATCTGTTCCAGGCTGCTGCAGGCCGAATATGGCCAGCCCCTGCAGGAAACCGAGGAGGGGGAGATCCCGGCAGAGTTCACCATCCTCGGCATGGGCAAGTTCGGAGGCCGCGAACTCAACTTTTCTTCCGACATCGATTTGATTTACTGCTATTCCTCAACCCGCGGCCAGAGCAGCGGCGGCAGCAGAGGGGAGCAGATCTCCCTGCATCGCTATTTTGTCAAATTGGCCGAGCTGGTCAGCCGGGCCCTGCACCAGGTCACCGAAGACGGCTTTGTGTTTCGCGTCGACACCCGCCTGCGTCCGGACGGCAACAACGGTGATCTGGCGGTTTCCCTCGATGCCGCGGAGATCTATTACGAATCCTGGGGGCAGAGCTGGGAGCGGGCGGCGATGATCAAAGCCCGCCCGGTCGCCGGTTCAATCGCCTTGGGCGAAGAGCTGATTGCCCGGCTCAAACCCTTTGTTTATCGGCGTTATCTCGACTTCGGCATGATCGAAGATATCAAGTTGATGAAGCAAAAGATCAATGCCAGCCTGAGCCGCGCCCAAGAGGGAGAGCGCAACCTGAAGCTGGGGCGCGGCGGAATTCGCGAAATCGAATTCTTCATTCAGGCGCTGCAGCTGGTCAACGCCGGCAAGATTCCGCGGTTGCAGAATCGTAATTCCCTTCAGACCCTCGAACTTCTCGTCGACAAAGGCCTGCTAAATGCGGATGAGTGCCGGGATCTCAGTAACGCCTACCGGCTGCTGCGGACGGTCGAGCACCGGATTCAGATTGTCCAGGAGCGCCAGACCCACTCTCTTCCCCAGGATGAGGACGAGCTGCTGGCCCTGGCGCGGCGCTGTGGCTTCCGTGATCGGGACAGTTTTGCCCAGACCCTGGAGGAGAAGCGGCAGCGGGTGAACCAGCTGTTCAACAGCCTGTTCCATAGCGATGAGGAGGAACCGCCCCTCGAAACCCGGCCGGAAATTAATTTTCTTTTCGATGACAACTCTGATCCCGACCTGGTCAAGGATCTGCTGGAGGAGAAGGGTTTCAAAAATCCGGATGGGGCCTATGAGAGCCTCAAATTACTGCGCGGCAACGACCCGCTGAAACGCTTGACCGAGCGGGGGCGCCGCCTGATGGCGCGACTCGGCCCACTGCTGATCGGCGCGGTGATCGATTCCCCACGGCCGGATCAGGCGCTGGCGAATCTGGAAGCCTTTGTTCGCAGCATCCACGCCCGGACCTCCTATTTTTCCCTGCTTGCAGAAAATCCGGGGATTGTTAAACTGCTGGTTTCACTGTTCAGCTCCAGCCAGATGCTCTCGCGTATTTTCATCCAGCGCCCCGAGCTCCTCGACAGTCTGGTAGCGCGCGCCTATGCAGTGGTTGACAAGGATCGCGAGCAGCTGGCGGAGGAGCTGGCCGAGCAGATGGGGCTGGCGTTAGATTACGAGCAGCAACTCGACACCCTGCGCCGTTTTCGCAACGAGCAGTTTTTGCGCATCGCGCTGGCTGATCTGAATGGGCAACTGGGCCAGGGCGAAACCACCCGTCAGCTCTCCTGGCTGGCGGAAGTTTGCCTCGACCAGGCCGTAGCGATTGCCCGCAATGAACTGGCGGTACGTTTCGGCGCGCCTTTTGCCGATGAGCAGAGCGAACAGGAAACCGCCTTTGCGATAATCGGGATGGGCAAGCTGGGCGGTCTGGAGCTGAATTATCACTCCGATCTGGATGTGATTTTCATCTACCGGGGAGAAGGGCAGACCCGGCCGGTGGCCGAAACAGACCCGCAACGTTTCCGCCAGCTCAGCAACCGGGAATACTTTGCCAAGCTGGGTCAGCGGATGATCACCACACTGACCTTATCGACCCGCGAAGGAACCGTTTATAAGATCGATACCCAGCTGCGCCCCTCTGGTAATCAGGGGCCGCTGGTGACCAGCCTGAATGCTTTTGAACTCTATCACCAGGAATCGGCTCAGCCCTGGGAGCGCCAGGCATTAACCAAGGCCCGGGTGGTTTGCGGACCGGCTGACTTTGCCGAACAAATTCAGCATTTATTGGCACAACTGGCCTTTGAACGGCCGGTTCCGGAAGAGCTGCAAGCTGAGATCTATCGATTGCGGGGACGCATGGAGCGGGAGCTGGCGCGCGAGAGCGCCAAGCAGATGAATATTAAAACCGGTCGCGGTGGGATGGTGGATGTCGAGTTTCTCGTCCAGTATCTGCAGCTGCTGCATGCTGGGCAACAGCCAGAGCTGCGGCAGCAGAATACCCTTGACCTTTTGCAGGTGATGGGAGAAAAAAAACTGATTCCGCTGGCCGATGCCGAGCTGCTCAGCAGCGGTTACAAATTTCTCCGCCGGTTGGAAAATAAATTGCGCCTGCTCTACGATCAATCGATGAATGAGCTTTCAGCAGAACCGAAAAAACTGCGCAAAGTGGCCCGCAGCCTCGGCTATGAAGATTTCGGGGTGGCTCCAGAGCAGGAGTTTCTTGCTGAGTACCGTGGGGTGACAGAGGGGATCAGACGACTGTTCGAAGCGTATTTGAATCCGCAACCTGGCGGCGTATCAGAGGAGGGTGCCTGAGATGGCCCATAAAATCATGGTCATTGATGATGACCAGGGACTGCGTTCATTTTTGCAGAAAGCGCTGCTCGACGATGGTTACCAAGTGGAGACGGTCGACCGTGGCGCGGTTGGCCTGCAGAAGCTGCTGACCGAGGGCGACTATTCTCTGGTCTTGATCGATATCAATATGCCGGAAATCTCCGGCCCGACGGTCTGCCAGGCCCTGCGCAAACATGAGAAGACCCGCGATCTGCCCGTAGTGATGATGACCGCCATGTTCCACAGTCCGGAGCAGATTGCCCAGGCCAAGATCGATTATGGGGCCAACGAATTCCTTCTCAAGCCATTTGCCGTGGAGGACCTCTCCTCTCTGGTCGCCAGCCTGCTGCCGAAGACGCCCGTGGCCACTAAGGAACCTGATTCGATTCCCATCGAGAAGCATAGCATTCCCCTGCTGCTGCAGCAGATTTATATCGATAAAGCGAGCGGACTGCTCCAGCTGCAGCGTGGCGAAGCGAAAAAAATTATCTATCTTAAGGATGGTTATCCTGTTTTTGCCCGCTCGAATGTGCTCAGCGAATGTCTCGGCCGGATGCTGGTCAAGGAAAAAGCGATCTCCCAGGCCGATTGCGATGCCTCGGTGGAACGCAGTAAAGAGTCGGGGCGTCTGCAGGGCACCGTCTTGATTGAAATGGGTTTGCTGACCCCTCAGGAACTCCAATCAGCTCTGGTGCGCCAGGTGACGGAAAAATTACTTTCCACCTTCAGCTGGGTGGACGGGATCAGTCAGTTCTTTCCCGGGCGCAGTTTCAAGCAGCAGGTCACCGGTATCCAGCTGTCTCCAGCCAACCTTATTCTTCAGGGCATCAGCCGGTACTGGTCGATTCAGCAATTGGATGAATTTCTCAACCCCTATCGCAATGATTACCTTAAGCAGGAGGAGGACCCTCTTTACCGCTTTCAGGATATTCAGCTGAGTAAGCGTGGCGAGGCAATATTTAAGCAGTGTCGCGGCGTTCTGACTCTGGAGCAGCTATTGGAACGGCATCCGCTGGCGCGGCGCGAAGTCCAGCAGGTGCTGGCGGCCCTGTTGATTTCCGAGATGCTGATTCCCCGCACCTCGCCGGAAGAGGTTGACGCCGCTGAATTTCCTGAACTGTTTGACGCGCAACAGCCGATCGATGAAAAACTGCGCCGGAAAATTCTCGAGGATTACAAGCGAATCATGCAGGCCGATTACTTTGCTTCCCTTGGTCTCAATCGGCAATGCGGCAGCTCTGAGGTTCGCCGGGCTTATTATAAATTAGCCAAAGAATACCACCCCGACCGGTTTCTCGACAGCGGTCTTTCGGCGGAAATGAAGCACAAGATCAATGAGATCTTCCAGTATATCAGCCAGGCCTATTCTGTACTCAGTGATCCTAACAGCTGTTCAACCTATCTGGATGAGCTGGTCAACGGACCGAAAAAAGCGATCAACATCAACCAGGTAATTGAGGCGGAGACCGCCTATCAGGAAGGGCGCACTCTACTGAAAATGCGCCGCTATGCCGCAGCGGTCAAGCCGCTGAAACGCTCCATCGAGTTGAGCCCGGAAGAGCCGGAGTATCTGACCAACTATGCCTGGGCGTTGTTCAAATCGGCTCCGGAAGAAAAAGACAAGCAGAATAAGGCCCTCGAGGTGCTGCTGGCTTCACGTGAGTTGAATCCCAGCCTCGACCTGACCCACCTGTATCTGGGACATATTTATCAATTACAGGGCAAAGATCGCCAGTCCGAAAAGTCCTTTGAAATGGCGGTTCAGGCAAACCCCGACTGCACCGAGGCGCTGCGGGAATTGCGACTGATCAATTTGCGCCGGGAACAGGCGACCCAGCAATCGAAAGGCTTGTTCAAGAAATTCCTGCACAAGGATGATGAGTGATGCCGTTCGCATCGTTCTGCTGATTGGCGTCGCTTCCCTCAAGGGGCGCCAAAAGAGTTGTTGGAGAATTCAACCGACCCTCGAGTAAAAAACTTTTTAACCCGGGCGACTCACCCATAGCTTTGATATATCAATGAGGCAACTATGCAGAGGCGGAAAAGAATAGACCCACGGGTGATCGGCAGCTTTGTTGTGCTTAAAATCTTCTAATAC